>JBKDJT010000216.1:0-2546 GCA_046345435.1 Bacteroidota bacterium | reverse complement strand
AGCCAATATGGGTACGCTTCGGTTGCTACTAACCAGACCGGCTAGCCGATCAAAATTATTATTTGCGAAATTTTTTGCATCTTCTTTTTATATTCTTATTCTACTTTTTTGGATCGCAGTAACCGGTTTGTTTATTTCATTGTGGATTTTCGGAAAAGACGGAATGCTTAATGCAAAAAGTTATGAAATTATCCTGTTAAATAAAGATGATCTTTTCTGGCGCTATCTACTTGCATTTGGTTTTGCTTTTGTTGCACTCAGCACGGTAGGGGCATTAGGTTTTTTCTTATCTGTATTTTCTGAAAACTCCCTGGGACCTATTGTTGCAACAATGAGTATCATAATTGTAATGACGATTCTGTCTACACTGGAAATCCCTTTGTTTGAAAAAATGCGCCCTTTCTTTTTTACTTCTCATATGGTTGGCTGGAAAGGTTTTTTTGAAATGAAAATGAATGCCGACGGATCAGCAATACCCGGTACAGTGAGAAATCTGCCTGCGGTAATGAAAAGTCTGTCAGTACTCTTTCTTCATATAGTCGGTTTGTTTTTTGCATCCTGGTATGTATTCAGAAAAAAAGATATTGTTAATTAAATCCGTTCATCATGTATAAAACTTTATTCATACTTCTTTTGTCATTTTTTTTGGTTGATCCTGCCTGTATTCAGGCACAGGAGGCAAAGGAGTTGCTTCAGAAAGTGCAGCGTAAAATGGATCAGGTAAAAGATTATGTTGCCACAGGTATTATGAAAACGGATGTTGTATTTATAAAAGCGCCGGTATCTAAAATAAAAGCATTGTATGTGCAACCCGACCGTTTTCAGATTCAGCGTGAGGGTGGTGTTTCTTTGCTTCCGAAAGGAGGTGTCAGTATTAATTTAAGGTCGCTCGTTCTGGTAAATAATTATACAATTGTTGATGCCGGCACATCTGTTTACAAAAATATGTCTGTCCGTGTGCTTAAACTACTGCCACTGGATGAAAAATCAGATATTGTTCTTTCAACTTTATACATAGATGAAAAGCAACTGGTTATTGTAAAGTCTTTCACTACTACGCAGCAAAACGGCACCTATGAAATGGAAATGAATTATCAGAAAAATATACAATGGGGCTTGCCCGACAAAGTTGTTTTTTCATTTAACACCAAAGATTACAAATTGCCAAAGGGTATCACACTTGAATATGATGACGGCACTAAGAAAAATACCCTTCCGCAAAATAAAAAGGGAAGGGTTGAGATTGTTTACAGCGAATACCTCATTAATAAAGGGTTGGCTGCTAAGCAAATAAAATAATAGGAGAGATTTGCTCTGATTGAAATTATATTAATCATGTAGTTTCTCATCTACAGCTCTTGCAAGAATTCTTCCGCTAAGTTTTTGTAACGGGTTTTTCCTTACTTCTTCATAGCCTTGTTTTTGTCGCCAGATGTCTATTGCAGTAAAGAGTGCAGCCATGATAGATGTTTCATCAGCTTTTCCTTTCCCCGCAATATCGAAAGCGGTTCCGTGGTCCGGACTTGTACGCACTACGTCTAATCCCGCCGTGTAATTTACCCCCTCACTTTTTGCAAGAGATTTAAAAGGTATTAATCCCTGGTCGTGATACATCGCCAGCACAGCATCAAATTTTTCATGTTGTCCGCGGGCAAAAAAAGCATCTGCACTGTAAGGCCCGAAAGCGAGAATGTTTTTTTGACGCGCATCTTTTAAAGCCGGTTTTATGATTGTTTCTTCCTCTTTGCCTACCAAACCCTCATCACCGGCATGAGGATTAAGTCCTAACACTGCTATTCTGGGTTTGTCTACGCCAAAATCTTTCTGCAGGCTTTTTTGGAGAAGCTCAAGCTTTAAAAGAATTTTTTCTTTGGAGATGTGATTTGCTACTTCGTTTACCGGTACATGTTCGGTTAAAAGCCCGACCCTCATATTTTCAGCTACCATCAGCATCAGCACATCTTTTGCTTGAAAAAAAGCTTTCAGAAAAGGGGTGTGGCCTGTATAGGGAAATGAATCACTTTGCACATTCTTTTTATGCAAGGGTGCTGTTACCAGTGCATTGATCATTCCATCCTTTAGTGCTTTTGTTGCTGCCGAGAGAGAAACTACCGCATATTTGCCACCGGTTTCATTTAACTGCCCCGGAGTAACTGCAACTTCTTCTTCCCAGCAGGAAAATACATTGATGGTTTTCGGATTTATTTTATCCATCTCTTTGACCGACTGATAGTTTGGTCCGTTTTCTCCCAGAGTTTTACGGTAAAAGTTGATGACTTTATTAGAAGCAAAAATAACCGGGGTGCAAAATTCAGTCACTCTTGAGTCGCCAAGAGCCTTTAAAATAGTTTCAATGCCGATTCCGTTAATATCACCACAGGAAAACCCGACTATCGGTTTTGTTTGATTTGTACTCATATTAGGGATAAAAGTAAGCGATTCCTCTTTAAGCTAATTCTATTGCTGATCAAAAAAATTTCTTCGTGCTAGGAAGCATACTTATGTATCCATTTAACTTTTGTGGTTTCGGGGGCAAGGCTTAATAG
>JBKDJT010000215.1:0-5039 GCA_046345435.1 Bacteroidota bacterium | reverse complement strand
CATTTTGAATTTCTAAATATCATTCTGAAAATATCTTTCAATGAGGCACTCAATAAGGACATACTCGCACAGGGAGAATTGATGAGTACAAAAATGTTTTGCTGTTATCTGGAAGAAATTGGCGTGCAGCATGTATTACTGCCTGCACTCGATTTCATGAGCATCGATGCTTATGATGAACCACAGGTTCCCGTTATTCGTCAAAAATTAAATACAATGCTGGAGCAATATTCCGGCAACCCTGTTTTTGTGACGCAAGGTTATATATGCCGCAATGCAAGAGGTGAAGTCGATAATCTCAAACGTGGTGGAAGTGACTACACTGCATCATTGGTTGCAGCTGCTGCACAGGCTTCTGTTTGTGAAATATGGACGGATATTGACGGGATGCACAACAATGATCCGCGTGTAGTGGGTAAGACTGTTCCGGTTGAACAATTAAGTTTTGATGAAGCAGCTGAGCTTGCTTATTTCGGAGCAAAAATTCTGCATCCGGCTTCTATCTGGCCCGCCCAACATTACAATGTGCCGGTTAAACTTTTAAACACGATGCAGCCTGATGCAAAAGGTACTTTAATCGTAGAAGCTGCAGATGGAAAAGGAGTAAAAGCTGTAGCTGCCAAAGACGGAATCATTGCAATCAAAATCAAGAGCAGCCGTATGTTGCTTGCTTACGGGTTCTTAAGAAAAGTATTTGAAGTGTTTGAAAAATATCGCACGCCAATTGATATGATTACTACTTCTGAAGTAGCAGTATCATTGACGATTGATAGTGATGCTCATCTGAAAGCAATTATTAAAGAATTGGAGCCTTTCGGAACTGTTGAAATTGATTCCGGACAATCAATCATTTCTGTTGTTGGTAACGAACTTGCAACTTCCGATAAAATACTTAGTCGCTTGTTTGAATCACTGGAGGAAATACCTGTACGTATGGTGAGTTACGGAGGAAGTCCGCACAATGTTTCTATCCTTGTTCCGTCCGACTATAAGACTGCTACTTTGAAAGCACTCAACAAAGGAATTTTTGGATTGGAGTAGAAGATGGTTCTTAGTTGTTGGTTATTAGTTATTTACAAATACATACTTAACAAACAACCAATAACAAACAACCTACAACTTTTTCTCCGCCTTCTTCCAAAACGAAAAGAAAGAAGTAAACGATCCACTTATACTCGGTATAAGCCATGGATAGTCGTCTGCATGTCCTTTAAAATGCGCATGCAGTGGATATTCAATAAAATAAATCTTCTGTGAAGATTGAAGATGCGATTGCAGTTCATTGAATTCTCCGATAAAAATTTGAAGATTTGCGATGTTCTCTCTTCCTGCATCAAGAATAAAATTCAATACTTTTTCACTGACAGGAAATTGTTCAAAATGGGAAGGCTCCAGCAATAGAATTCGATTCGCATCAATATCCTTTCTCCAATTTGGATGTAGCCAGAATGAAGTATAAATGCAAACAGGTTTTGTATGATCAATGATGATATCCTTTTTATCAACAGGCAATATTTTTTTTAATTCAGGCATGCATGTTTCTTTCAGAACATTCGGTATGTCTATTGATGTCAGTTTTTCATACGAATGATCCAGAAAGCTGGTTTGTTGCTGACTTTTCAGGTAGCGATTGATGTTCTCCTGGTTGGCATAATATTTTTTGGAAGAGAAAGAACCTGCTACCCATTGCCAGCTGCAAGTATTACTTGCAGGATCGCCATCCAATAAATGATAATACATCCATTTACTAGGCAGCTTCCAGTGCGACTGTCCAACATTGCATACAATCGATGCGATGTACATGCGTACATGATTGTGTAAATAGCCCGTTTGATACCATTCTCTGATTAGCTTATCAATAGCATCAATACCTGTTCTGGCTTCAACAACAGCTATTGGAATTTGATGATGAGCCACATGTTGCTGCGGGTGTTTGATGTCTTCAAATAAGTTCTCTCTCTTTTCCCACCATACCCTTTGAAAAAACTCGCGCCAGCACAATTCCTGCACAAACTTTTCCATCTGATTTAGCTCATAACCTTTTTCTTTAACTTGTTGCAGTATCTCAGAAAGTGTAATCATCCCTCTCGATATGTAAGGAGATAATTTTGTCACTGCTCCATCAATGAAATTTCTTGTTTTCCCATACGCAATCGGATTGATGCGTTTTACTTGTTCATAAACTGAATTGATATCAGTGGGAAAGGCAGGGAATAAAGAATCTGTAAACATCGTTTTAATAATATAGTTATATCAACCGCGAATAATCTTCTTATCGCGCAGGTAATTCAGGGTTAAGATTGTTTCATCATTTAAATTTTTATGTGCAAGCACATCACATACAAATCCTCTGTGATCACCACCGTCGAATGATTCTGTCGCTCTTAGCAGCAATACAGCAGCGGCCTCTTTCAAAACAGGAAAACCTTCCCACTCGGTAAGCAGCTTTCTCTTTTTCAGACGTTCTATTTTATTTACCTTTTTCCCGCTTTGCTGACCGAGCAGGCGTACTAGCGGTGCCTGTTTTTGAGAGAGAATTTGCAGTACAAACAATGGGTTCTTCTTCACCAGTTCCATAGTTTTGGTGCCTTCAAAAACACCCACTACATAACGTTTCGGTTGCATGCTAATAGCTGTCACATAAGAAATGATATGCATGTTGTTCTCCTTTCCATCAGTGGAACTGATCGAATAAACAGGATGATCTGTTCTGTTCCAGTGTTTTTTACGGATGGACATGTTGATCAAGTTTTTTTAAGAACTGATTGGCTGCATTAAGATGTGCTGCTTGTTTCTCTTTCGGCATTTTATCAAACGTTTTCAGCAGCATGCCTAAACGTGGGTTTTGAGAAAAAAAGCTTCTATGCTCATGCATAAACCGCCAGAACAATCCATCCCAGATAGTAGTCCATTCACCTTTTTTCCAGTCGCCCATCTTCAATAAATAATTACTGCCGCTTATATAGGGTTTTGTCGTCATTAGTCCGCCATCTGCAAACTGAGTCATGCCATACACATTGGGCACCATTACCCAGTCGTAAGCATCGATGAATAATTCCATAAACCATTTATATACTTCATCCGGATCAAACTCGCACAGTTGCATGAAATTTCCTAATACCATAAGACGCTCTATGTGGTGACAATAACCTGTCTTCAGTGTTTTTTGAATCACGATGTCAATCGGTTCAATGCCTGTTGTACCATTCCAGAACGACTCAGGGATTTTTCTTTTAAAACCCCAGTAATTGGTAGTGCGTTGTTTTGTTCCTTCACGTTCATACACCAGCCTGATAAATTCTCGCCAGCCAATAAGCTGACGAATAAATCCTTCTAATGAATTCAGTGGAATGTTTTTCTTGTCCCCTGTTTTCAATGCAGCAGCGACGACTTGCTGCGGACTAAGTAAGCCGATATTGATGAGAGGAGATAAAACCGAGTGATAAAGAAAAGATTCATTTGCTACCATCGCATCTTCATAGATCCCGAATTTTTCAAAACGCCGATCAAGAAATTCTTGAAGCCATTTTTCCGCATCATTATGTGTTACTGGATAGATGAAATTCTCAGTTGAGCCGTAGTTGTTCTTGAAATATATTTCAGCATAACTTCTTGCTTCATCTATGAGGTCATCTTCTTTTGGAAAAGTGATGGAAGGAATTGTTTCACCTTTCGGAAAAGCTTTTCTGTTGTCTGCGTCAAAAGTCCATTTTCCGCCTATCGGTTTAAGTTGTTCATCAACCAGAATCTTTCTTTGTTTACGTTGCCATACGTAGAAGTCTGTTTGAAAATATGTTTTTCGACCTTTGAAAAATTCATTTGTTTCTTCTAATGTATTCAGGAAATTGGGCGAATCGCTTTTTTGCAACATCATCTTATACTTTCCTGCTGCAGCAACCATTCTTTTTTCCAGCCAGTTGTCGGCCGGGTCTGTATACAGCAGTTCTCTTACTTTTTCGGCAGCTAATATTTTAATCAGCACACGAATATCACTTTCGGCAGATTGGCTATTGATATACTCCACTTTGTAGCCTTGTTTCTCTAGTAGGTTAGCATAGTGTTTCATCGAAGCACGATGCAGCATAATTTTTTTCTTATGGAAAGGGTATTGCCGGAAGAAAAGGAATTCCTCAATCAGATATACCGGCACCTTTTTATGTAAAGAAGGATGGTGGGGGAAAAGCTGATGCGGGAAAATAATTGTAGCCTGATTCATGTAGACAATTCAACAATTCTCAGTGCGCTTTGTTTATCCTCTAAATAAATTCAACATGGAATCAGTTAAAGGGAAGTGTGTTTTACTTGCAGGTGCAACGGGAGGAATCGGTGCAGCCACAGCGCGTTTATTGGCGGGAAGCGGAGCCAGGTTGTTCATCACGGGAAGAAACAGTCAGAAACTTGACGCATTGGCGTCAGAGTTAAAACTTCCTTCTACGCAGGTATTTGCTGGTGATATTAGTGTTTCTGCGGATGTGCAGCAACTGAAAGAGAAATATGTTCAGGTTTTTTCTCAGATAGATGTGCTCATCAATGCAAGCGGAGTGGGCATCATAAGACCGGTTGAGCAATTAACCGATGAAGATTTCTTAACCTCGCTGCAAACGAACCTGTTTGGTTCATTTCTGATGGTGCGCGCCTTTTTGCCAATGATGAAAGAAGTAAAGAAAGGACTGATCATCAACATACCAGGGGTTTTGGGCAAAACGCCAATGGCCGGCGCGGCAGCATACAGCGCGAGTAAATACGGATTGGTGGGGATGATGCAAAGCATACGTGAGGAATTAAAGCGTACAGATATCCGCATTACCAATTTGTTTTTGGGTGGAGTAGATTCTCCGTTCTGGGATACGATTGACTTGCGTGTACAAAAAGATAAAATGATCCGTGAGGAAGAAGCCGCCAAAGCTATATGGTTTCTCTGCCAGCAACCCGCAAGTGGGGTAGTGAGTGAAATGGTGTTGCAGCCGTTTAATCATCAGGCGATTTAGGCGGTTATCAGTTATCAGTTATCAGTTATCAGTTGTCGATAACTGCTAACG
>JBKDJT010000214.1:0-3070 GCA_046345435.1 Bacteroidota bacterium | reverse complement strand
GGGTTGTGATAAACCATCTCCATGGTTAACGTAAATTCTTTTAATCCAATTCCGGAAATTTTCAGGTTTCGAAAATCTTTGTATTCAGGTACTTTAAAAACTTTACAAGAGGAGAGGAGTGTAACCAGTAAAATAGGAGCCAGCAACCGCATTGGATTCAATTTTAATTATCAGGCAAAATAAGTGAACAAATTTTAAATCCAACTAACAAGATCCTAAAACATGCTTAAATTTGACTAAAGCTTTTAGCTTTGATACCAGTAATGAGATGTCATTTAATTACTAAATTAATTAATTATTATATAGCTGTATAAAAAATTGAAAAACAATATTATATGAAAATTAAATAAAGTAAAATTATAAAATAAAAAAGACTAGAATCGACTTAAATTAATTAGAAATATTATGCAAAATTCTAGAAAAAATTAAAACTAAATAAATAATATAAAATATTGATATGCAATATTTTGGGTGTATATACTTTTATATAAAGTTTAAAAAAGGCACTTTTAGTCCTGTTTTTTTATCTAATTCATATAAAAAAACGATGCATCTCAACCGAATGTGGTTGATGGGGCCAAATAAGGTTATTGGCTTAAGTGTTCCGCTGGCGGGGGGAAGAGACAACATGCAGCCTCTAAAAGAGGTAAAGATCGCCAACGACAAAAGCTGGTCGAGGGTTCACTGGCGAACAATACATGACTGTTATCGGAAAGCTCCCTGGTTTGAAAATTACTGCGATTCTTTACAAACACTTTATGCGGCACCACCCCTTTTTTTATGGGAATGGAACTTTAAGTGTATGGAATGGGTGTTGGATCAAATGAAAGAATTGAATGTCAGTTTGTCTGAATTTGAAAATATACTTCCCGATAATGGTATTACAGATATTTCAAATGAACCTTTACTAAATCCGCCTGCCGACCATCCCTTTTATCTGCAAGTATTCTCCGACAGGCATGGTTTTATTGCAAATCTTTCGATATTGGATTTATTATTTAATGAAGGGCCTTTGGCATATAAATACCTCAATCTCTTGTCATTAAATTTAAACTCAAACATTCCTGAAAATGAAAAGGGGAAGCTGTAAATTTACGCTTCGTTCATGAAGTGGTTGAAACAAATTTACTTTATACTGACCCTTATTTGTTTGTTGTCTGTTTCCGGCAGCTCACAAAATTTCTCAAACAAAGGGACAGAATTCTGGCTAGCCTATCCTGCACATATTGATGGTAATACCTCAAGAATGGCACTTTATATATCTTCTGATGTTTCCACAACAGGCACCGTTTTCCTGGCCGGAAGAAGTATCCCATTTACAGTAACTGCAAACAGGGCTTCGGTTGTTCAGATTTCCCCCGCAACTTACCCTGTAATCAATAGCCAGAATGAGGGGATTGCTACGGGAAACGGAATTAGGATCGTCTCAGCAGCTCCTGTGGTTGTATATGCTCATGTTTTAAATGCAGCACGATCGGGTTCTACTTTGCTGTTCCCAACAAATACATTGGGAAGGGAATATATTGTCGCTGCTTACAACAGCGTTGCTGATAATCCGCCACCTCCCAATGCCGTTAATGCTTCTCCGTCGGGAAGTCAGTTTACAATAGTTGCTGTGGAGGATAATACAACAGTAGAAATTACACCTTCAGCGACAGATGTGCAAAACAGCAGACCGGCAGGAGTGCCTTTTGTGATACAATTAAATAAAGGTGACGTTTATCAATTCCGAACAAACTATCAAAATGATGTAACAGGTACCAAAATACGTTCTTTGGCAAGCCCTAATTCTCCTTGTAAACCTCTTGCGGTCTTTTCGGGAAATGCATGGTCTGCCTTTGGATGCCCTGGTATTATCGGAACTAATTGTCAGGCTTCAGGGGGGGATAATCTGTTTCAGCAAATGATTCCCCGGGCAGCATGGGGAAAGGAATATATCACAGCTCCCTTTGCTGATCGTCCTTTTGACATATACAGAATAATTGTTGATGATCCGACTACTCAGGTGACTGTTAACGGAAGTTTATTGCCTTCCACTTTACTTGTAAATAATACATATTACCAACTTGCGGGATCTGTGCCCAATGTCATTACTTCAACTAAGCCGGTTATAGTTGTACAATACATGATTTCACAAAATTGTGATCCCAGAAACAATACAGCTCCAAATTGTGGTGTATTACCCGGAGCACCGGGCTATCCCGGTCCGGCTTCTTTTCCCGGCGATCCGGAAATGATCATCATAAACCCGATTGAACAAACGATTAATGATGTAACCGTTGTATCTGCCCGTGCTGACCTTACGCCTCCCAATACGAATATTACTAAGCATTTCTTTACCATTATCATGAAGACGGTGGCTACTTCCAGTCTTCGAATTGATGGTGCTCGTCCAACCGGCACTTTTATACCTATTGGAACTTCCGGATATTCTTATTTACACGAAAACGTAACTACCTCCACCCAGTCGAATCCTTCACACCGCATCAATGCCGACAGCGGCTTTGTTGCGCTTGCGTATGGGATGGGTTCTGTGGAGTCTTACGGATACAATGCTGGTACTAACGTGATTGATTTGTATCAGTTCATCACCACCCGTAATCAATATGCAACCGTTAATAGTCCGGTTGCTTGTAAAAACGCTCCCTTTATTATTTCTCTTACTATCCCTTATGTGCCGAAGGATATGAAATGGGAAATACCCAATTATCCCGACGTTTCTATTACAGACCCGATACCTGATTCAGTATATCAGGTGAACGGGAGAACCATTTATGAGTTCAGGCTGCCTACACCTTATGTTTATACACAGATAGGAACTTATCCAATAAAAGTTACTGCAAACAATCCCACACCGGATGGCTGTTCAGGTATTCAGCTGATAAATTTTGATTTGCAGGTTTTTGATCCGCCTGTAGTTGATTTTACATGGCCTGCAGTGCCTGCCTCGGGCTGTACTGATTCAACCATAACATTTACAACCAATAATACTACAGGCGGCAGACCGATCATTCGTCATTTCTGGGATTTCGGAGACGGCACTTTTGCCTATGTCAATAATCCTTCAAAA
>JBKDJT010000213.1:0-4007 GCA_046345435.1 Bacteroidota bacterium | reverse complement strand
ATATGATGCTTCCAAAGTTGCTGTTCTTGGGAATGAATCTGTGAATAATCATGAATGTAAATCATATGTTTCCAATCAAACAGACGGTAAATATTATTATTATGATGTTGTTTTAAGATTAAAAGATTTATGTCCTCACTTTTTTCCAAACTTTCCATTAGCTATGGGTGTAAAATTTAAAATCACATTGACTCTCAATAACAATGTCTCTTTTAAATTCAGAAAAAATGCTACAGGAGTGTTCGTTTATGATCCTGCTGATTTCTCGAATGTTACAAGTGCTACAAATCCTCTTATGATTTCTGCCTCATATAATAGATTAGTTGCTCAAACTGGTGGTGAATATTATGCTGTCGCTGCGGGTGGTGCTGCGGCTAATTCAAATGCTACTCCAACAGGTAACTTTAACTTTCAAATTACTGATGCAAGTCCTCAAAATGCTGTCATTCCTTGTGGTTCATCTTGTTTGGCTGGTGCCGATGCAACAATATATACAGTCAGTATGAGAATTGGTACAAATGGTCAAACACATACAAGACCTCAATGTATCTTATATGTTCCATCCTATAGAATGAGTCCAAAATACGAGGCCGAATATTTTTCATCAGACAAAAGAGTTAGAAAAATCCATTTCACAGAACTTGAATACCAATCATTTTATGTTGCCTCAGGTGGTTCATTCAATAATGAATTATCAAGTACTTGTGTCAGACCAAAAAGATTAATTATGATTCCTGTTTTACAAGCAAGTGCAAATTCAGGCATTAATCCATTATCAAGTCCATTTACAACAGAACCCGCGACAACTTCACCATATGTATTGAGTAGTTTTAATTGTTCTATCTCCAATAATAATATATATCCTAATGATATCACTTATTCATATGATAACTTTTTACAATCATTAAATGGTTCCACCGGTGTAAATTCTAATTTAATTAATGGTTTAGTAAGTTCAAGAATTAATTTGACTGATTACCAAAACAATTATCACTATATAGTTTGTGATTTATCCAGAAGATTGCCAGAATTTGATATGGTTTCTGTTTCAATAAGAGTTCGTGGGACTGTGAAATCTGCAAAAGATTTAGAATTCCATTGTTTTATTGAAAAAGAAAAAATTATTGAGGTCGATGTTATGACAGGAGCTTTAATATCTCGTAGTTAAAAAAATGTATAAAAAAATTATTTCCTATGACTAATATATATATATTATGTCTAAACAAATTCAAAAACTATCGAAAGGTAAATTTTCACAATTAAAAGGTGATGATATTGTTGATGCAATTCATTTTTTCCCAAACATTTCCGAAGCAAACTATAAAAAATTAAATCGTGCTTATCAGAAAGGGTGTGGATGTAGAATCCAATTAGGTGATGAAGAAATGATTGGTTCAGGGTTTTTAAGTAAAGCTAAAAAAGTCGCAAAAAGAATTGGGAAAGTTGCTGTTAAATCTGGATTAGCCGATGTTGTAATTGATGAAGGTATTGGTATGTTACCTCTTCCACAATCTGCCCAAAATATTGCAAGTAGATATGCTAAACAAGAACTTAGAGATTTAACCGGTGCAGGAATGATGAAACAAATTAAAAAAGCTGGTAAAACTGTCGGTAAATTTGCTGTAAAATCTGGTATTGCTGATAAATTAATTGATGAAGGTTTAAAAAAAGTTGCTAATGAAAAATATGCAAATATGATTGGTAATGTTGCAAAAGAAGGAGTCAGGGATTTAACTGGAGGTAAAATTAATCCATATTTACCGGCATCAATTTCAGGAGCTGGATTACAAAAATACGGAATACCATTAAGAACTTATAGTGATGGAAGTAATATGGTTAGAACTGATACAGATGCATTTAAACCATCAGTATATAATCTTCCACTTTATGCAAATCCTGTTGGACAAGCATTAATTAGAGGTCAAGGTTTTAAAGTTTATATGTAAGTATAATATATATATGGAAGAACTTACAAATTTTGATATAGAAGAAATTTTCCCACAATTTAAAATTAATTTGTTGGCTTGTATTGATTATCGTCAAATTATTAATTATCCTTTACAAAATGGCTCATATATTTTAAATCTTGGAAATAAACATTGGACTTGTTTGTTTGTAAAAAATGGACAAGGATTTTATTTTGATTCATATGGACAAATTTATCCAAATGAAGTAAAATTATTTTGCCCAAATTTATATTATTCTGATGATACTATTCAATCATTAAATTCTGTTGCTTGTGGATATTATTGTTTATATTTTTTATATTGGATGACAAATAAATATAAAAACAATTTCAGATATACGTTTAATATATTTAGGTCACAATTTGAAGATAATGAAAAACTTAATGATAAAATATTACAGTCTGAAATAAAAAAAATCTTACTATAATATATATATTATGAAAAAAATTGTGCTACAAAAACAACCTCAAGTTAAATTGGAAGAAGTAAATTTAAATGAAACTGAATCAGATTCAGAACAAATTATTCCATTTGAACGAAAACAAATTCCACAAATTGCGTTTAACACAAAAAAATTGGACGGTTTGGATCAAAAACTCCAAAATATTAAAATTTGTAATTATTCGTCTGATTTTCTTGATGAAATTAATAAAGTGTTGAATCTTTATGATGATTCAGAATTAAAATATAATGATAAATTAGTTTTATTTGTGATGAATGAAGTTGTAAAATTTATCCTGAAACCAAAATCAGGAAAAAATAAAGAAAAATTAGTCGTCGAATCTGTCAAAAAATATTTTAATAATGATGACGATCTGGTGAAACTTGTGATTAAATTAGTATTCAAAGAATTATCACAAGTTAAATTCTTGAAACGTCAAGGACTCAAAATTTTAAGATTTTTTTTAAAAGTCAGACAGAATCAACAATAAATCAATCATTAATTAGACAATTTTTAAAACTTGGGACTCAAACTAATATTATTGATAAAAAAGTTTTACTTTATTATGAAACATTTGACATAATAAAATATTGTAAAATAATTTATGTTCATGGTATTCCGGAATCTTTATTTATATATTCCATTACCAAATTAAATGTTATGAAGTTAATTGTAATTTTATTAATATTACTTTAAACCTCTGCAATTACATTTCGCTCAACAATTATAATAATTGGCTTTACCACTTTTGATTTTTTAGGTCGAGGTTTGAATTTCCTAGGTGGATTTTTTGGTTTCATATAATTATCTTAAGATATTTATTTTTTTTGAATTCTACAAAATATACAAATTCTTTTATTTGAAATTATTGGTGATTTTAATTTTTTTTCAATCTCTACACAAATGGAACAAAATTTTCTCGAACATTTTAGACATTGTATATATTCTAGTTCTTCTTCATTACACAAACAACACAACATACTCTATATAATTATTGTCGAGATTTTAATTCTTTCATTTTATAATAATTTATATAATTTGTTAAGGCTCGTGATAATGTATTCATTTTATTTAATTCTTTTTCAATTAATAATAATTTTTTTGGGTCTTTTTCATTTTTCATAGTTTCTATTAAATTCAAATAATTAGCATTTACATCATTTAAAAAATTTTCTGAATTTTTAATCATTTATATATTATTATATTCAGAAAATTATTCTCGCAATTTTTTTTGTATTTCAAATCGTTTCTCACACAATTTTGATTTCATGTGCGCATTTAGTGAACCTTTCGCCACTTCTGAACAACATAACGGACAAGTGACTCTTGATTTATATTTTTCTTGAAGTTTTTCTTTATTCTCTTGGTAATATTTTTTGTTTTTTTCTTGTAATTCTTTATTCATCTATATTATATATTAAGATTTTAATTTTTAAATTATTTTAATTTAATTTAAATTAATGCTATATATATTTTATTTTATACAATTAATATATACAATGATTACAAGATCTAAGGCACGATTATTAAACCAACAAAAGGAACAAGCCGAGAATAAACAACCTGAAATAATTGAAGAAAAACCAATAGTGAAAGAA
>JBKDJT010000212.1:0-3994 GCA_046345435.1 Bacteroidota bacterium | reverse complement strand
ACCTTGTATTCCTTCAACGATGACAGAAGAAATTTGGTCTCCGTTCTTCTTAAAAAAATCAGTCAATGCATTTATATCATTGAAGGGAAGAAAATGTACGTTATCGGTTTGGTTTACCGGAGCGATATATGCTTTCTGATCAGTAGCACTCACGGCAAGCGAAGTGCGACCATGAAAAGCACCGGTGAAGGCAACAACTAATTTTCTTCCGGTGTGAAAACTTGCAAGCTTCAGTGCATTTTCATTTGCTTCTGCTCCGCTGTTACAGAGAAACAAACGATAATCCTGCTTCCCGGAAACCTGTCCCAGTTTCTCTGCAAGCTCTTGCTGAATAGGGATACGTACTGAATTAGAATAAAATGCAATCTTATTAAGTTGAGTTTCTATTCTTTCAATCCATTTGGGATGGCAATGCCCAATGCTAATCACAGCATGACCTCCATATAGATCCAGATATTGATCTCCTTTTTCATCCCACACATACGCACCGCGTGCTTTTACTGGAGTAATCGGTTGAATGGGATAAACATCAAATAATTGCATAATTAGGTTTTTAGAAGTAAGAAGCTTTTAATTGCAAACCTGCTGTTTCATCTATCCCCACCATCACATTCATATTTTGTACAGCTTGTCCCACGGCTCCTTTCAGCAGATTATCAATAGCCGAGTGAACAACAAGCTGATCTCCCGTTTTTTCAATTTGAATCAGACACTTATTGGTATTCACTACTTGTTTTAAATACAAGGGTTCACTGATGATATGTGTGAAAGGATGGTGCTGATAAAATTCCTGATATAATGAATCAATCTCATCTTTTTTCAATGAGCATTGTAATTGGGAGCTAACGAAAATTCCTCTTGTAAAATCTCCTCTCCAAGGAACAAAATGAATGACCGCTTCTTCATTACCTGAAATTTGTTTGAGACTTTGCTGTATTTCAGGAACATGCTGGTGAGATAATGTTTTATATGCCTGGATATTGCTGTGCCGCCAGCTGAAATGAGAGGTTTCTGAAAATCCTTGTCCCGCTCCGGTTGAACCGGTAATGCCCGTTGTAAAAACTTCTTTTAATAACCCAGCTTTGGCCAATGGTAAAAGTCCCAGCTGTATGGCCGTTGCAAAACATCCCGGATTGGCAATAAGTTGTGACGACTGAATAAGTTCTCTGTTTAATTCAGGAAGCCCGTACACAAAGGGGAGCCCGTTGTATTCGGGTCTTGCTTCATCGATATTCAAGCGAAAATCATTTGCCAGATCGATGATTCGCAGGTGTGTTGGAAAAGAGTATTCAGATAAGAATTTTTTCGACTCGCCGTGTCCGAGGCAAAGAAAAAGAACATCTGTTTCTTCTATATTGAAATCTGCGGTAAAACAAAGTTCTGTTTCACCTGTAAGATCGCGATGAACTGCTGATATTGGTTTCCCGGCATTGCTTCTGCTATGTACAAATGAAATAAAAGCATCAGGATGCCTGAGTAAAACCCTGATGAGTTCTCCTCCTGTATAACCTGCGCCCCCAATAATGCCTATGTTCATAGTTGTTAGTTATTGGTTGTTAGTTATTGGTTGTTGGTTCGTTTCAACAAGAATATTTTCTGTTCGCTTTGTGTGATTTTGTACTGCATGCCAGATGCGTACCTGATTGCCGAATATGGTACTGAAGCCGCGTACATCTTCTCCGGTATAACCATTGTTCATCTCCCCATATTTGCCAAATTCACTACTCATCAGATCGAACCGACTTTCGATTCCGGCAATTACAAAGCGATAAGGATGTAATTCCAAATGCACTTTCCCGGTAACTGTTTGCTGGCTATTTTCAAAATATGTTTCAATATCTCGCATGACCGGATCAAGTATTTGCCCCTCGTGCAGCCAGTTTCCATAAAACTGTGCCAACGTGTCTTTCCACTGTAATTGCCATTTAGTCAATACATGTTTTTCCAATGTATGGTGTGCTTTTAGGATAATGAGTGGCGCCGCAGCTTCAAAACCTACCCGTCCTTTAATGCCTATGATAGTGTCGCCAACATGTATATCACGGCCGATGGCAAACGGAGCAGCTAGTTCCTGCAATCTTTTTATTGCATTTACCGGATGATCATAACAGACACCATTAACCGAAATAAGTTCTCCTTTTTCAAACTCCAATACGATCTTATCGATTGTCTCTGTGTTTAATTGAGTAGGCCAGGCTTGTTCCGGTAAAAGACCATTGCTGTTTAATGTTTCCCTTCCTCCTACGCTTGTTCCCCAGAGCCCTTTGTTGATACTATAAACTGCTTTTTCAAAATTCATCTCCACGCCTTTCAGCTTCAGATAAGCAATCTCTTCTTCGCGGCTGAGCTTTTGATCGCGAATCGGTGTTAATATTTGAAGGCCCGGTAACAACACGTGAAAGATCATATCAAAGCGCACCTGGTCATTCCCGGCTCCTGTACTTCCGTGTGCTATAGCATGCGCATCTAGTTGACGTGCATGCTCTGCAATGTGAATAGCCTGCATTAGCCTTTCTGCACTTACACTGAGTGGATATGTGTTATTTTTAAGACAATTACCGTAAACGAGGTAGCGGAGAATGCGGTTGTAATAATCTTCAGTAGCTTCAACGGAAGTATGAGTCGCTACACCCAAACGATAAGCGTGTGCTTCGATCTGCAGTAACTCTGCTTCATCAAAACCTCCTGTATTCACAATGATACTGTGTACTTCATAACCCAATTCATCGCTCAGGTATTTGGCACAATAGGTAGTATCAAGTCCGCCACTGAAACCTAATACAATTTTTTTCTTTTCTGATGTAGTTGTATGCATTGGGGAAAAATTGCTGTTTAGAAAATGGACAGATGACGTTTTTTTTCATCCTGCTCTTTTGATGTGGATTTGTTCTTGGTAAGCAGACGAATGAATTTCCATTGTTTAAAACGCAGCAATCGTTCGAGGCCTTTCTTTTTCAGTTCAAAAAACTCACGGGTTTCTTCAGGTTCATAATGATCGGCAGGGTCGTAGAGCATGGCCGTACACATGCAGTTTTTTCGTTCTTTGCTCTTGAGAATATCGTAGTTGACACAGCTTTTACAACCATTCCAGAACTCTTCATCTTGAGTAAGCTCGCTGTATGTAACAGGCTCGTAACCGAGTTCACTGTTGATTTTCATGACGGCAAGTCCGGTAGTAAGGCCAAAGATTTTCGCGGAAGGAAACAGTTCGCGGCTTCTGTCAAATATTTTTTTCTTGATGGCTTTTGCAACGCCGCTTTTCCGGTATTCGGGTTTTACAATCAAGCCACTATTGGCAACAAAAGCTCCGTGACTCCAGCTTTCGATGTAACAGAAACCAACCCATTCGCCTTTTGATGTATGAGCAATGACAGCCTTACCCTCTTTCATTTTCCCGGCAATATATTCCGGACTTCTCTTAGCGATTCCTGTACCTCTTGCCTTTGCGCTTTCCTCCATTTCCGAAGTGATCAACGACGCATATTGGATGTCGTCTACGCCGGCGGTACGTACAATTAAATTTTTCTCAATCATTGTTTGCGGAAACTAATCTGATTTCGGATCACCAATCCAAAAAGCAACATAGCGGAAGGATGTTCACTGACAGGGGCCTTGGTGAGTGACTTGTCCTGTCAGACAACACGTCGGCAAAAAATAGTAATCAGATACATGAGGAACATTGGTCAAATTAGAAAGTGCACATATTGCTATGCGCTGATTGTTTGCGAAGCAAAAGTATAAATTATGCAGAATAAACAGGTTGTATAAAATAAAAAACTTCGTTTACTATCATTCGTTAGATTTTGTAAGAGGGTTTTTTAAATATTCCCTCATTGTAATTACCTGAAATCGATTTTTGTTATACAGATAAATATTTTCTTAAAGGATTTCCAACTTACTAATAAAAGGGAATGCTTTTAAGGGTTTACCCTATGCGGATCCTATGTCTTTGCTTAATTTTCATTCATTGTGATTCAATTACTTGTCTACAGGC
>JBKDJT010000211.1:0-12178 GCA_046345435.1 Bacteroidota bacterium | reverse complement strand
TTCTTGCATCATCAGAAATATTTTTATAAGAAAAAACAGCCTGATCTGCGATATTCCGAACTGCTTTTTTATTAAAGAGAACTAATGCTGTTTTTAAAACCAGTGATTTCGTTTTGACAGAAAGCTTCAGGTTTACAAGTTTAATTTTATAAGAGGATGTATCCAGAATAAGATTTCCTGTGATAAGCATTCTGCCCTTTTTATACCCGCTAAATCCAACTTCTAGAAAAATCTTTCCTTCTTTCTCCGGGCTGATATGAATATTTTCAATTGTAAAATCACGTTTATAAACAGTCAATTTTTCTCCGGAGAATTGTTTACTAATCTGCTTCGTCAAGGAGTCATAATCTAAAACCAAATCTGTACATACATTAAACCCTTTTGAAGGCAGGTACGAAGATAATTGAGGCAATTTTTTAGACTTTTCTGTATTTTTATTTGCCGGCAAAATGACAGGCTTTGCCATTACTGCTACATTACATTTTAATAAGTTACCCTCAAATACAAAAGGTGATATACTAAGGCTTTGTGGTTTAAAATATAAATATCCAAGGCCCTCTTCAAGAATGAAGGGAGTAGATAAGGTATCCCACACTTTTGAAAATTCAGTTTTAAAATCTTTTTTGCCGATTTCCTTATCAAAATCCTTAACCAGCTCAGAAGTAGATGACTTTACAATTTCCATGATTCTATTTGTGATGTCAAACTGTAAAAAAGTGATGTTACATTTATCAATAGCATCGAGCTTCACCAGCGTTGAATTTGATTCGAGTTGATAGTTTGGCCTTAGTCGTATTATGGTCTCATACCCAATCTCAATTCGCCTTGGCGATTCTCCTTCTCCACAACTGCCGACAGCTCTCGGGATAATACAGGTACCAAATGCACATGTGGGGCAATATGAAACAGAGAGCTCGTATGCACCTTTTAATGATAAATGTATTTTATCCGATTTGCCATTAAATTGTAGCGGTGATCTGTTAAATGTATAAGCATACCGAACTCCCTCACAAGGATCTTCTTTCCCGTTAAAGGTTATGGGAACTTTTTGTTCTGCTTCTTTGTAATACTGCTTTAAATCTATGGTAACAGGTATGTGAAGCTGCGAAATTGGCTGTTCCGGTAAAGGCTGATTTTGAATAATAGTACTAAGTGGGCTTACAGATTTACAGGCATATAAGGAAACAAGCAAAACTGCAAAAAAGATATTTTTAATATACAACATGCTGATCTTAATAATCAAATGTCCGTTATTTATTGAAAAACGCCCTTCAAATCTCCTCTATTACTATATTTAAAACTGTAAATAAATCGGTAATACTTGTTCAGCGGATTTAAAATAGCCATACAATAAGATGAAAGCAAAATATATCAGCAGGAAGTAAATCATCGGAACTCTTTCCATGCGTTTAGTAACCTTAGTAAGCAAGTCGTCGGGAAGCAAATGTGTTAAAAAAGCAATGAGCAGCATCCCTAAAACAGACTTGTAATTATCAAAAAATTTCACCCAGTAAACAAAATCAAGATCGAAGATAATTCTGCGGATCATAACCAATGCGCCTTCAAATGTTTCTGCTTTGAAAAATATCCAGCAGAAGCAAACAAAGTGAAATGTAATTAATGCCGTTAAAAATATATATAGTTTTTTTTCTCTTATTGCAGCAAGTGATTTTCCTGTAAATAAAAGCCATACCTTATGAATGGCAAGCCCAACTCCATGTAAAATTCCCCACCCGATAAAGTTCCAGCTTGCTCCATGCCAGAAGCCTCCTACAATCATGGTTGAAAGCAGATTAATGTTTGTACTCAAAGGAGCAATCTTTCTCTCGATAATTGCAGGTAGGGCAAAAAGAAATAACACTGTAAAACAAACAGTTAGTGAGATTGAAACAGATAGCATAAATATTTTCAGTAATGCAAAAAATAGTCCTGCAAAAAACAAAAGAAAGATCAGCCATCCTGCGATGCCGCTTTTACGGTTCCCGCCGAGGGGTATGTATAAATAATCTTTCAGCCATGATGAAAGTGAAATATGCCATCTTCTCCAAAATTCGGTGATACTTGAACTCTGATATGGAGAAAGGAAGTTGACCGGGATGCTAAATCCAAGCCAGCTGGCAATACCCAAAGCCACATCACTGTATCCGCTGAAATCGCAATAAATAACTGCTGCATAGGCATAAACAGCAAATAAGTTTTCAAGTCCGGTATACCTCGACGGATCATCAAAAATAAAATTCACATAATTCAACGTGAGGTAATCAGAGATGATGATCTTTTTAAACATTCCTGATACAATCAGAAAAAAACCCTTGATATACTGTTCATTACTTACAACCCATGGCTTGTTGATCTGTGGTACAAAATCGTTTGCCCTAACAATAGGCCCCATTACCAGCTTAGGGAAAAATGATAAGAAGAGTAAATAATCTGAAAATTTATCAGCAGGTTTAAATTCTCCTCTATATACGTCTATCGTATAACTTAAATTCTCAAATGTGTAGAATGAAATGCCTACCGGTAAAAGTATATTAAGCGGACTTATCCCCGCATTGAAAAAATCATTGGTTAATGCAATGAAAAAATTTGTGTATTTAAACCAGAATAGCAGTCCTAGATTAAAAACGATACTGATCAACAAAAGCAGCTTTTTGTTTATCGGACGCTTTTGCCTGTATATCGCGTTTGAAAGTAAAAAGTCAACTATTGCTGATAATATCACAAGCAGAACAAATGATCCACTGGCTTTATAAAAAAAGTAAAGAGAAAAGAAGCAAAAGATATACCGTCTTACTGGAATATTGTTTCTGAAAGTATAGTACAGAAAAATAAATAAGCTAAAAAAGTAGACAAAGAAACCGTGGTTGAACAACAACGGATTTTCTGGGTCGTACTTTAATTGAGACACCAAAGCTTCAATATCAAGAAACAACAGATTAGTCATGATTTGTTTTTGCTGTTGTATTTAAATATTTTTCATACTCTCTCTGAAAAGATTGAAAAAGACGTGATCCAAGAATTGCAGCACCGCGGTGATTGGGGTGTACGTAATCTTTATTTGCCTGAGGAGGAGTCATTTTTGCCCAACTTACTATGCTGTTCTCTCCACCCATCGTTTCATAAAGGTTAAAGAATGCTGATTTAGTATTAAAAGCGAGTTCCGCCTGGTTGTAGATTAAAGAATCCAAACCTACTGCAGTTTTGTATTCCTGCCCGTATCGGAATGCACGATCAGCTGCACTAATGATCAAAACATCAGCATCAGAAAAACTGCTTTTAAACTTGTCTACAACCTTTGCAAATGATTTCTGATAGGATCTAAAATTCGTTTCATTGGGTCGGAACAACAAATTAACTCCGTATTGAAGGATGATTAAATCATAATGATTCGCCTGCTGTATCGCCTTTAAAAAATCAGGGCTCATTAAATTAAACTCAATGCCTGTAATTCCACGAAAAGAAAAATTGTCAACAATAACTCCCGACTCTGATTCAAAGCTCACCCCATAAATAGGTGTGTTAGATGTCGGAAAGCTCATCGTTAGTGACTGGTTTCCGTCTTTCGACAATGGAATTCTGTTAAAAGCCGCGGTAGGATAGACCGGGATTGATATTCCGTTGTAACGTATTTGAAAGTTATCAGCGCCATATCCGCATAAAAGACTTTTTTCCATTAAGTAAATGCTATCGTTGATAACATTGTTTCTGCATGTAAAGCCGGCTTGCTGACTTTTAAATGAATAGCCCGACAAAAAAAGATTGGGTGCATTTGAGTTTTTGAAATGAAGCTCAGTCCATTCGCCGGTTGTGGTTGTTCTTGCGGTCATTCGCAAGCCCGACACTATTGACCTTATCGGGACAAAGCCTACACCTGATCCTCCGAACATTTTTTGCATAGAGTCTCTGAAAGTAGACGACATCAAATCGCCTTCAATCATACTGTCGCCGAAATAGGCAATCCTGATTTTTCTTTTTCGCTTTCCCGTCTTATTGTCATAAAGTTTCATAAAGAAATTAGCCATAGACGGAGACGTGGTGTCTGCCTGAAATCCTGTGATATAATCACCTTTATGATATAAAAGAAATTCTTGCCCTGTTTTGGTTGACTGCCCATTTTGTTTGGCAGAAGTACTATCTGATGTTATTTTATCAGCATCTTCTTTTCCTTGTTTTTTCAGAACAAGAGAAAACAGATTGATATTCTGCAAATATTGATTTTGAATTTTCCCAAAATGTAATACGAGTGAAAAAGCAAGATATAGGCCGGTAGATAAAAGCACTAATTGATATACCCGTCTGTTATTATTCATTAAATAAACTCTTTTTCTTCTTTAAATTTATTCTGCTCGTTCTATTCATTAATTATCATTACGAATACACATCAACAAAAGAAAAACATTGTCGGGGCTTCTTTAGGTTTCTTAAAATATTTATATAAAATATTGAAGCGTGTATTTAATGAAAATAATATGGAAATTTATCTTGCGCCGGGATACATTTCATCCAGCTTAATAATCGTTTTCAGAAATTTTGCATTTCGTGTTATATTAAATATTTTATTGTTGCTTATGTTTTTTGTATACCATTCTCCTTCTTTTACACCATAGAGATACTGCTTATCTCCCGGATAAGTATAAATAAAATCAATCCCTCCTTTTGCTGAATAAACAGGTTTGTACTTATATCTGGCGTCAGGATAAAGGGCATCAAGTTTGATAATTGTTGAATTATATTTTGGATTTCTTGAAATATTAAATGTTTTTCCGGTGTTTATATTCCTGGTATACCATTCGTTGTTCATTACTCCGTAATGATACTGGTCATCGCCAGGATACGTATATTTATAGACGACCTTTCTCCCATCTGTTGTCTTAGTTTTATACTGTGCCGATACCGTCTTTGTAAAAGAGATAAAAATGAATAAAAATAAATAACAGTTAAATTTCATTGGTCAAGTTTTATGCAAAATAAGGAAATTGAATTTAGTGCCGAACTCTTTTAAATTTCACCCAAACACCACCGAATCCATCCCTTTTGTCAACAGCTCCTCCCATTCGTCGGCCACGTCCACCATTTCTTTTAGCCCCCCGCATAGCTTTGGCATATCAGCCTTTTGGATTTCCTGTTCGTAGAACAATGCATAAAACTGATCAACAGTATGAACCCGGTAAAAAGATGCCGATTGACGAAGCTGCTCGTTTAACCTCCTGTAAACCTGGTTGCCGGCCTTAAAAAGATAAGCTGATAATTCAAATATAAATTGCCCCGGCCTTTCACTATTCCTAATAACGATCCTAAAAGGCCCCCTCCTGTTGTTGCGATGCGTGAGATTATAATCTCCTATAATTTTAAAATCTTCTTTATCTAACCTGGGCGACAGATGATAGACTCCGTCTGATAAAAGAGCGGCTTGCAGCTGATCCAAGAACTGATATAAATCAGAAACAGTTAACCCAATTGAAGGCATAACAGTAAGTGAAGAACCAGTCTTTTGATATCCCTTAAATGAATCATGATCAAATTTCGAACGCAGATACTGATCTATGCTTAATGGCATCTGATCTACTGCATCTGATGCCGATGCAAGTCCATCTTCCTCTAAAGCCTCCATCTTGTCAAAAGCCTGCGTGAAATGATTCATATTCTGAAAAAGGCGATGAACCTGATTCACTTCAAGTGTTTTTTTCAAATAGGGATAAAACACATGAATGCGCTGATCAAATTCATTTTTCTGATGCGCTACCATGAGCCGGTTGCTAAGAGAATTAATTCTGTCGATTCTTCCCGTACGCTGTTCCATGTCGCTGCTATTCCAGGCAATACCATAGTGATAGATATTCTGACAAAAAGTGTGCAAATCTTCACCTTCCCTGAAAATATCTGTCGTAACAAGCACATAGGGGTATCCGGGCATCCTGAACTGTGCAGCTATTTTTTCCTTGTTCTTTTTAATACCAGACATCCCCTTTACCGGCGACTGAAAAGTAAGCTTGCTTTCAATTTCACGGTAATTATTTTTATTTGGAAAATTAACAGCCTGCAAAAGTGAAAAATTAGCAAGAATGTTTTTAATCTCTTTTACTACATGATGAAAACAACTTTCCTGGTCATTAATCAAATCAAGATAATTTTTTACAAAATCTCCCGGAGCATGATCAGCAATATAGAGCGGCAAAAACCCTATACCATTTCTAAGAGTACTTCGTATAATTGTAGCGAGCAATTTAATCTCCTGAAATATTTCGGATTTACGGCAGCCTTTCTCTTTCATCTTCCGTAGCAAGTCATCCATCTCCTTTTCACAAACAGTTAAAAACAATTGAGTAATGAGCGTGCTCTTTTCTGTTAACAAGGAAGGATAATGCTTTGAGTCGAGAGAAACCTGAGCATAGTCTTCTTCTTTCTGGTATTTTAAAAATATTTCATGCACTTCCCGAAAGTCGCCGTCATCATCCGCATATGTATGTATATGTTCTTTGGTAAGTGAGCTGTATTCGAAATCTGCAATTCCGAAATGCTGATTGAAGAGAAAATAATTCAGATCAAACCAGTCGGTCTTATATATGCGTGATTTTCTGAAATTTCTGACACCGGGCTGACGAAAATACTGATGAAAAAAATAAGCTTCATCCTCGTCATCAAACAGATCTTCATCCTCTTCTTTGTCGAGTAAGGATATCCAGTTTTTTCTTGTATCCTGAATAAGCTGATAAGTACAGAGAAGAAATTCTTTTTTGAATTTTTCGAGATGTATCTGTTTTATCAGGTATTGATAAAATACTTCTCCTTGTTGCAGATCCTTATAGTGATGATAGATGTAATAAAGTGCTGTTTTAAGATGATCCGATTTATATGAATTTTCAGAATCTATCATCAGTGGATATTCACCCGGTGAATCCAGTAATTTTTGAATGATTCTATCAAACAGATAATCCATATTCTCTATCAGGGATCTGTTTGTGATATGATTTTCAAAAGCCTGAATACAAGCCTTTAACTCTTCACTGCTATATCTTCCTTGATTGATTTTTTTAAGTCGTGGATAAATAAATTCTCTTTCCCATTTGTCAAGAAGACGTCGCTCAAGTTCATAAGCAGAAGCTACCCTCCTTACAAACACAAGCGATTTTTCTCCTTTAATGATTTGTTCAAAGATGGATTGGACCATTGCATCCTGTTTGGGATGCGGTGGCAGAACTCCGAACTCTTCTTTGTATGACTGTATAATTTTTTGAACGACTTCCCTG
The DNA here is from genome assembly GCA_046345435.1 of Bacteroidota bacterium. GTDB lineage: Bacteria > Bacteroidota > Bacteroidia > Chitinophagales > Chitinophagaceae > Lacibacter. Next base: position 4,931 of record JBKDJT010000211.1, on the reverse strand, counting down.
TCCTGCGATTGCTGTACTTTCCTCGTTCTTACTTCTTCAAATTCCTGATCATCCGCATTTCTCTTCTCCATATCCAGCTTAAATGTTTCAAAGCCGGCAAGCATACCCATCTCAAAAGTTGCATTATGTTTTTGATTAAGATGCCTGATCGTCATATATTGAATCAATCCTAAGATGAGCCCTTGATCATTATCTTCAATCTCCAGTTCTTCTGCATACTCACTCTTTTCTACATTCCCTTTTCGATGTTCATAGCGGCATTGATTTCTTGAATAGATACTGCCATCGAGCTCATATTCCATCTTACCTCGAATGAGAAATTGATTCAGTCTGGATTCTATGTCTGTTTCAGTTTTGGCACCTGAAAGAAGATGATTCGGCAAAAAACAATCGAACTGGTATTTCAGCTCTTTCAAACTGTAAGTTTTTGGTGTTGCAGATAAAACAAGAAGTTTATTCACTTTAGGTTTTACCAATTGCTTGAATTCAGGAAAATCATGGAAGATTTTTTCGTCCTCTTCACTTTTACGTTTGATGCCAAAAAAACGAGTCGTTACATTGTTTCTGTCTGATACTTCGGAAGCATCTGTTTCACCTAATCCATGCTTGAAATTATGACCCTCATCAACTATGAGTAATTCTATTCCTGCATTTTGTATGCCAAGCAAATAAGCATAAAACTTTTTTAAAAGTGATTTCTTTGTTGCATAAAAATACCCCTTCTTCTCTGCGCGTTTTAAAAACTCTTCTTCTCTTTTAGTTGATATTTTACTAAAAAGATATTGTTTAAGCGATAGAGGACTGCTATATGAAAGTCCAAGTGAAAAAGAAGAATTACGAAAGATATGAGAGCCCGGAATATCACGTTCAATAGATTGTATACCTTCATGTAAATCGATGGACCCGACAGGATCTCCGATTACCGACTTAACACGATTATCTGTAAGCAAATAATTATTTCCTACAAAACGACGAATTTCTTTTGCCCATTTATTCTGCAGGTTTTCTTTTGGAACCAATATCACATCCTGATAAGAATCAACACTATTACTAAAATGTCTGAGAAGTGAAGCTATTCCCAGTGCGATATATGTTTTTCCCAAACCTACTTCATCTGCGATATATAAAGCATTGTTTTCTGGATGCGATAAATAATTAAAACCCTTGAAGATTACATCAAGCTGACGGTCAGCCACAGCTTCCCGAATTAAATCGGAAGCTTTAAGGTTGATGATTTTTCTTGCTGTTTCTTTATCCAACATCTTCATATTCATTTGCTAAAATATTCGCCGTCCATTGTAACATTTTTTTGTCGACAGACAATTCCCTTTCGATTTGCTTTAGCTCAACATCTAAGCCCTCTGCCATCCTAGTAAGATGTATTTTCAATGGTCTAATATCTGAAACTGAGGCTAAATTTTTAATCATATGTTTGAGCTCTTTACTCGTATAAAACCTGTTGTTTAATACAGAAAGCAAAAGCCAGTAAACTACACCCATAATCTCTTTTTCTTCATACTGCTTCTTCAAATATTTCCGGTAGCTATACAAAGTGTCAACATTATCATAAGTAAGATAATAACGCAGGTTGTTGAAATGGTTCAATTGATCAGCTTTCGATTTCCTGACAATTGCAGGATTAAACAAATAACTCTCCAGTTTAAGCAGCCCGTAAAAATGTCGGGCGGTTTCGTTCAGTAAACTTTTTTCATTTGCATACTCTTCAATGATCTTTCCGCTTTCATCCTGTATTCTTTCCGTTATCGTTTCCAGACGAGCGAGAAGCCATTCGTTTAAATCAGGATCTCCATTTGCAAGCATTTCCCAACCATTGATAATATCAGTTGTGGAAATTCTGAACTCAAGTGGGCGATTCTCAAAACCGATTTGCTCCATGTAATAATAATGTTCTCTCTTTTCATCAGATAATTCTTCTATTACTTTGAGCAAGGGCTTTCGCGCAATACTATCCAGTATATTACGCCCGTTTTTGAGAGATGTAAAATCTATCTCTCCTTTGCCGTCTATCTGATAGAATACAGAGGTGTACAATTCAAGTATACAAGGATGAATTACTTTTGATGTCCAGGTTAATTTTTGATTTGGCCAGTCAATCGTAAAATGAATATCCGGAATATCAATCCGTTCAAATTGATTTTCATCCGACTCATTAGAAATGATGTATGTAAAAGTTGCAGGGTCTAATTCCCGCTTGAAGAATCTGAAAGGTGTTTCTTCCTTTTCAATAAACAACATTGCGCTTTCTACATTAGACACTTTTTTGCTTCGCGAGGCATACCCTTCCCACGCCGGGGCAGTTAAATTAACAGAACCAATAATCGTATAAGTATATTTTTCTCCATAGAAACGATATACTTTGCTATGGTTGCTTCTGCTATCATCTACCGGCTGATACCATTTCACCCCTGCGTCCGAATATGAATTTATCATCGTCGTTTCCGCTAAACAATATCCGTTTTTGATTGGCGCCTGTATACGAACCTGGATCTTACGGTCAAAAAACAACTGAAGTATGTCGGGCGATGATTTAAAATATGGAGAGATGATTTCCACCATTCTAATTGTACTGTCATTCAGTATATTTAACTCTAGAAATTCAGCGAATGGCATCTGAAAAGAGTCATAAAATATGATATCCTTGTCGAGAGTAGTACCAATTTTGTTTAAAAAAGAAAGCATATGCTCCTCTGCTTCTGTAAATTTTTTCCTGAAACTTGCACACACATTGTTTATTAAATCTCTCAGTGCTTTTTTGAAATTAACAGGAAAATCTTTTCCGTTGATGAACAAATAATCACTTACACATTCCAGATTTTCACACCAGCCGGATTGGGTAATATTATTGGAGCCTGAGACAAAGAGGAGCTCCTGACTTCGATCTTCGTTTTCTATGAGTATAAAAGAGAGTTTGGGATGGAAGTTCCCTTTGTTTTTACCGACAGAAGGAATATTTACAGGAATAATCTGATAATCGAGATACGGACCGCTTTCCGTGCTTTTGGCATGCTGATCAAAATATACTGTTATCGGCGGCACTTCATTGTCTTTATACAGTCGGCGCCAAAGAATATTATTGGTGATGTTGTTGTTGGTGAAAGTTTGTTTAGGCACCAGCACAGGCATCACGTAATTTTCAAAAAATCTCGGATCGAAATTAAATGTATAAAACACTGCTGCAACAACCTTGCGGCCATTGATTCTTTGTGTCAGACGTTCTTTCAATATCAAATGACGATCTTTCATTTTTTGGTTATTCGCAGTTGCTGCATTTGCTTAATGTTTTCAGCAATTAATGGTTAGAGTGATCAGTTTGTATGATTCATTATTTGGTTAAAGAGCCTTAAATAAGAATCAATAAAATATCCGTTTGAATAACTCTTTTTCGGATCATAATCCGGATTTTTAAATCCTCCTTCAGCATGGTGTACTTCCAGTAAGTTTTTATTGACTGAAATCCAGGGAGAGCCACCTCTCCATTCGGTAACTTCTTCGTTTTTTTTGATCAGTTCTAATATAAGATCCCAATTATTTTTTTGAAGTGTTTCAGCCAGATTATTCTTTATACGATTTGCTTCATTGTCGGGAGAGAACCGGTAGCCTGAATCATATTTACACTGATCTATGTATTTATCTTTAAGCAATTCAGTTTTTTCCCAGATAGGTTTAGTTTGTAAGTATCTGAAAATATGGTTAACCGGAGAAATGATCTGCTCTGTTGCAATGATTTCATCCAACGTCTGATGAAAGTGAATATCTTCTTTAGGTATAGTTTTTTTAAAAGATCTGATAAACGAATAAAGATTTAAACTGTCCGGATGAGGATGCAAATTCAGATAATTAAATAAACTGTTCTGATAGGAATCGGGCTGTTTTACTTGCAGGATATTTTTACGGTAAAACTGTCTTTCTTTTTTTGTAATGACAAAAAGTTGCTGACAAAAGCCAAGTTCCTGTTCCGTAAAATAACTTTTTCGTTGATGAAGTATTTTATTAACTGCTGCAAGAATATTTTTACTTTCCTTCGTCTGATTGATTTTATCATCAAACACCTCTCTGAAATCAGCCTGCTGCAAAAATCCGATATCACGAAATGGTCTCGAATATTTACCCCATATTCCATAAATACGCTGATTGGAAAGAATATTATCTTCTGCAGTATTGGAAACCGAAATACGCGTCTTCTCAGAAAGACGTTTTCTGACTGCTTCGATGCCGTTGAATCCACCTTTGGCTATCGGTGACAAGTATCTTGCATAAGCCATTAACTGTTCAAAGCGGAGAAAAAAACTGATAAACTGTGCATCCGGCTCACGTTCATAAAAATAATAAGCAAGACAAAGTATCTGAAAATATGGTTAACCGGAGAAATAATCTGCTCGGTTGCAATGATTTCATTGAGCGTCTGATGAAAGTGAATATCTTCTTTAGGTATGGTTTTTTTAAATGCTCTGATAAAAGGATAGAGATTTAATGTGTCAGGGTGAGAATTTGAATTGAGAAAATGAAATAAACGATTCTGATAAGCATCAGGCTGATTCACTAAAAGGATATTTTTACGGTAAAACTGTCTTTCTTTTTTAGTGATGATAAAAAGTTGCTGACAAAAGCCAAGCTCCTCTTCAGTAAAATAACATTTTCGTTGGTGAAGTATCTTTTTAACTGCTGCAAGAATATTTTTGTTTTCCTGCGTCTGATTGATTTTATCATCAAACACCTCTCTGAAATCTGGTTGATGAAGAAATCCTATATCACGAAATGGTCTCGAGTATTTACCCCATATTCCATAAACTCGCTGATTGGAAAGGATATTGTCTTCTGCAGTGTTGGATACCGAAATACGTGTCTTCTCAGAAAGACGTTTTCTGACTGCTTCGATGCCGTTGAATCCACCTTTGGCTATCGGTGACAAG
>JBKDJT010000210.1:0-5017 GCA_046345435.1 Bacteroidota bacterium | reverse complement strand
TTCAATTTTTTCAGGCGCTGTCTTACTTAATGGAACAATATTTCTAAAACATTTTTCATAAAGGGTATCTTCAACAATATTATCACCGTGTATCACAGCCTGTATTGCCACATCTCTAACAGCACCTTCAAGGTCAGAACCAGCAAAACCTTCTGAAATTTCAATAAGTTTATTTAGTGTATCTGCTGAAGGCGGATTTAACAAGTTGCGTTTAATATATAAATTAATTATTTCTTTTCGTTCTTGCTCTCCTGGTAGATCAACAAAAAATAATTCATCAAAGCGCCCTCTTCTAAGTAACTCCGGCGGTAGTTTGGAGACATCATTGGCTGTTGAAACAACAAATACCTTAGCCAAGCTTTCTTGAAGCCAAAACAAAAATTGCCCAACCATCCTCGTTGATGTTCCCCCATCATTGGATCCTGTTGCCCCAGACAATCCTTTTTCAATTTCATCAATCCATAAAACACATGGTGCGGCGTTGTCGGCAGATGCTAGTGCTTCCTTCAATCGATTTTCAGATTGTCCAAGATATTGCCCTTGTATGGCAGCAAGATCTAGACGGTATAATGGCAAATTCCAATTGGCAGCAATAAATTTGGCCGATAATGATTTTCCACAACCAGGAACACCAACTAATAAAACGCCTCTTGGCGGTCTCATTTTTCTAGCTTTTAAATTGGCTGTCAACAATTGCTTTTGATTATCTAGCCAAGTTTGAAGTCCACTAAGTCCAGCTACAGAAAGAGTTGATGGGTCAAGTTTTACTTTTTCTAAACCTGATATATCACTAAACAGCTTGTCTTTTGCGTTGCTCAATTCTTTGATGTCGTCTTTGGTTAAAGAACCTTTAGCCATTTGAGTTGCCAAAACATTTTCAGCTTCAATTTTTGTCATATTTGCTAAAATTGTTGCTGCCATTTTGTAATCAGTTTCGTCCCACTCAAGAGGTATTGAACCTTTGTATGGCGTAACACATTCTTTAACCACCTCTAACATTTCTTCCTCATTGGGAGCATCAAGGGTTATTGTCATACCAAGACGTTGTAATTGTGGCCAAATACTTTTGGTTGTAATCAAACAAATACTACCCCCTCTTTCGATCGCCTGTACTACACAATCGTAGATATGTCTTGAAACTAAATTGTCATCCTCAATATCGCTTACTTCTGTAAAAACAAATGTCAAATTCTGTCTCTGAGAAATATTCTGAACAGCATAATCCAAGCCGCCGGCTACAGAACGGTCGTCATTAACACTCTTCTTGGATTTGATATCAATTGTACCATGAGATAAGCTATGAACGTATATAGGTATGTTAATTTCTTCTGCCAATTGTAGGATTACCTCTAATACCCTCGCTCTTTCAATGCTTCGGATTGAAATAAAGGGTATTCTTGCTCTGAACATTCGCAAAAGTGATGTTTTAAATTCTGCTTTATTTGCCATATTAAAATATTATTTTTCTCCCTGTTGTAGGTATTGTTTCGTTTTTGTTTTGTTTAATTTTTTTATTTTCATTTGTGCTTTCTTCATGTATTTCATTAAACCCAAAAGTATTTAATAATAAAAGCATCTTTTCTCTTCCTCCTGACACCCTTGATAGATTACCCTTTAATGTTTTTTTAATTTCCTCCACAAATGTCTCTAGATCTTTTTTAAGTGTTTTTCTTAAATCTTCTGGGAGTCCTTTTAATTCAACAAACCTACTTAACGTAGAAAGGTTTTGTTTTCCATTTCTTAAAGCAATTCCAAAATCATCCTCACTTTTTAAATTTTGTAAATGGAATGAACGCTGGAATTTGTCAAGCCAATACTGTTTTCGACTCTTATAAACTTCCTCTACTCTTGAATAGAATCGGATAGCAGTCCCTGCATCGACAGTAAAAGTTCCTCTGCTAAGATCTTCTAATACAGTATCATCTCCGCTTCCAAATTTATCTAGTAGGTTTACCCATTCCAAATAGGTTGTCGGTGCTGCCATTACTTTGATTTAATTCTTGGGTTTATAAATTGGCTGGGAGGTACAATATCCCAATCCGGAAATTTTGCATTTCCTTTTTCAGGCTCAGTTCTTCCGTGAAACAAATTTGTGTTTACCGATTGTTCCCTAATTGGTTCGTTGTTAACATTGTTAGATGATTCTTCATTGTTTCCTAAAATAATTTTACTCATTTTTTAAAATTTTAATTTTATATAATATTACGTGCCGTGTCCTTAGATACACTTGAAAAGTCTTCGGGAGTAATAGACTTAAGCAATTGTCTTAAAACTTCAGCATTAGCGTCTTCAAGTAAATGTTCTTTTCTATAATCTACAGTTTCAGCTATACACCCTCTCAATACTTCTTTTGCTTTTCTTTTACGCTCTTCTACATTAGCAGAAATATTATTCTTAACATCATTATAATTTTTAAGATTATTCCAGATTAAAACAGCTCCAATACCAAGACCAATCAAGCCTGCAATAGTATTTAAATTAAAAGCCCAAATACCAAGCAAACAAACCAATAATCCTATGATCACACCGGCATAAGGAAAAGAAAGCTTACTTAACTCTATATCTAATATACTTTGATAATATGCCTCTTGAGAATTCAACCTTTCATTTTCCTCGCTTCCATCTTTTGTTGATGCGTTAAAACCATCAATGTTAAGATCTATTGTCAGAGGTATTTTATTTCTACTCTGAGCAGTAAACGTGTCATGAGCCTCAACAATCCATGGTTGACTGATTGAAACAGCTAATGCCTGTGTTACTTTGGTTGCTCCTGATAATTCAGGGTTGAATGACGCGTTGGTCAACAATTGTAAAAAATCAACCTTTTCTTGAAAAATATGCTTTTCAGCATCCATAATGGCTTGAGCAGCATCTTTATCACCATCCATCTGAATAATAAGCTGGTTCAATCTCACTTGCTCTTGTAAAGGCAATTCTTCATCATCAAAATTGGTTACTAATAATGATAATATTTCGTCTAGCTGTACCTTAATATTTTTTGAAAAATCTGAAGAAGAAGAGATAATTGCTTTAAAATGACTATTCAATATACTATGCACTTTTGCTTCCCTCAAGGAACTATCGAGATTTGCCCAATTTGTAGAAAACTTTTCAAGCAAAGGATATTTCCCATCATACAAGGGGCAAGTAGCATGAAAAAAATTAATCCATTGTAATTTTTGTTCATCTATGTAATTATCGCCCTGGGTTAATTGGTCTAACCAACCCTTTACAATAGACATCATTAATTGTCTTGCGGCCGGCGGAAAAACACCTGTAGTTACGCCTTCTAATATTATTATAAATTCACGATCTAAATCGTGTGGATTTTGGTGCATAAAATAACGTTCTAGCCATTTTAGACTGGCGTCATTTCTCGTTAACCTTCTCATTATCAACATAAAAAAAAGAGTTGTCTTATAGTCGTCTCTTTTTAAGGCTTCATTTAAAGCATTTTGGTTCGTATTTTTATCGTTCCTAATCCATGCTGCTAAAGCAACTAATGCAGGGGCTAGCCAGTAACCCGGCGCTTTTATCATTACCTCTTCTGTGGTAAACCTCAAAGTGTCATCGCTAATAACTCCGGAGTCTACCCCCTGTAATATACCGGCTGCCATTCTTCGAACTTCTGCATAATACCCAAACTTGATTTGTAGGTCTTGTTTTAAATTACCTTGACGAGTTTCAGCGAGCTGTAATGATTTATGCTTTAAATCTGCTTTTACAAAATCAGCAAAAGCGTCAGCAAGTTTTGTTAATTCACTTTCTAAATTATCCTGTTTAAAATTTATTCTTATAAGTTCTGAATGGACTCCTGTCATATCAGAACTAATTCAACTTAAAGCCCTATTAATTATAGTAAGATCAGCATAAGAGATAACTTGATTTGACATATGTGTGTTTTAATGATTAATTATTATAAAATGTAAGTAAATTTAATTTCAGCCAACCTTTAGATTTTTTTCCTTTGGGATTTACAAATTCAACATAACCAAATCCATTTTTGGCTTTTAAGATATATACAAATTCTCCTGTAACAACAAAAGCGTTTCGTCGGGTAGATTGATTTGGGTAATCATGAAAATATGCCCTTCCAAATTCATCTCCATCTACAACATAGTTGCCTAATTCATATTGTATTAACTCATTATTTTCGCTATTGTTTTTATTAATTATGTTTTCATTGTCATTAGTGTTATTATTTGTTACGCTATTGTCCAATGCAGGCAATTCATTATTATTTATTTTTTCATTTTGAATATCTTGTTCGAAGTTCCTCTTTATGTAAGTAAAATATAGAACAGAAATGGAAAAAATAATACCTATGCAGGCTAAGATAAGATTTAATTGATTTGACTTTTTTATGGGTTTAATTTCGGTGTGACTAAAAACATCCTTTGAAACTACATTACTGGAACTATGTTCCTCTTGCTTGAATGAGTCATTTAAATTATTTTTTTCATTGCCGGCCATATCTTTAAATATTTAGAATTATAACTTTGTTGCTGTTCCATCTTCACGTATTAATATAATTTTATCTTTATATACTTCTACCATTACATAAGCATTATGCTTAGCAACCGTGCGTGCTTTTTCAAAGTCTGGCTCCATTAATTCATTTGATTTATAATGGTTTAAAATTTGACTCCCACTTAAATCTAGTGTATGAACCTCATAAGGGTGCCCAAGAAAACACTTGGAAACTATGCCTAATGGCAAGTTTGCTAGTTCTGCAGTTCCAAACTCTTCCTGTATTGCTTTAATAAGATCTCCCATCCCGATTGTATCGGTTAGTGATTTGGAGTCAAGACTAGCTATTAAATCTAGATATTTTTTTGAACGTTTCTTTAAAACATCTCTGTCACTAATAAAACCTGTTGTTAATTGTGAATTTTTATTTGTACTTAAGTTTAAATTTTCATTTTGTAATATTATTCTAGGCATTGTTATTATGTTTAAGTTTTGTAAGACAAAATTTATCTACTGAAGTTGTCTAATCATTAGGAACGATTTTTAA
>JBKDJT010000209.1:0-3463 GCA_046345435.1 Bacteroidota bacterium | reverse complement strand
TAACAGGGGTCTTGCTCAAGGGGTCATCGGGAACATTGCACTTCTAAATGCTTCAATAGAAAAGGATATACTTGCAAAGAAAAACGGAAATATCAAATTTCAGGTATTTGATCTGTTAAATCAAAATGTCAATATCACCAGAAGTGTAAGTTCGAATTTTATAACAGACAGCCGTGTAAACAGGCTGACTCAATTTTTCATGGTTTCTTTTCAATACCGCTTAAATAAGTTTCGCGGTCAGGAAAAGGCGGGAACTAAAAGGAAGAATCTTTTTTAATAAAAGAAGAAGAAAAAATAAAGGGCTGCGTGTATTCTTCTCACTCCGTCAAAATAACCAATGGTGCCTCTGGATGAGTTCATTGCCCTACCATCTTCCACGTAACCAATCGTACTTCTGGAACTATTCATCACGCGATCTTCTTCAACATAACCAATTGTGCTTCTGGAGCTATTCATTACTCTTCCATCTTCGAAATAACCGATCGTGCTTCTAGAGCTATTCATCACCCTGCCGTCTTCAATGTATCCGATTGTACTTCTAGAACTGTTCATCACTCTGCCGTCTTCGATATAGCCTATCGTGCTGTAAGAATAATTTTTAAGTCTTTGAGCATCTGTTTGAAAAAACGTCAAGAACAATGCCAGTGTAAGTAAGAGTCGCATGATTAAGTATTTTGATTTCGTTTCTAATACTGCTAAAATAGGAGTATTAGGTTTATCAGTTTGTTAAACTTATTTGTGAATATACAATGTTTCTGCCATTTTGATTCCTTCTCTTATCAGTGTGTTTAGCTCCGGGTGGGCGTCAATTATTTGTGATAAATATTCTTTTATCATCTTTCTGTTTTGCTCATTTTTTATCAGTTCAAGTATTTCACAACTCACTAGCCAGTCGCCCGGGTGGTTGACTTTAATCGTTTCAAATATATTCATCAATTCATTTTCATGATTTGTTCTTTTTTCGCGATAAGTGCGAACACTTTGATATAAGTTTTCAAGTTCTAATCTTGATTTTGATTTAGGAGGATGAGGTGTTTCTGTTTTGGGAAGTGAATATAATCCGGGGAAAGAATTTACGTCAGAAGAACCGGCAAATGCAGAAACGATACTTTCGCCGATTGGAATGGTACAAAGAGGCCTATTCTTTTGGATGATGTTTTCATTTTCTGAAATGCGACAATTTGATAATTCCAGAAAAAATAGTTTCCCATCAATATGTCTGTAACTTGTTTTATATCTGCCTTCTACGCAAAATCCATTTTGATAATGCAAAGTCAATTGATCGTCGAAGGATGGATGTAGTCGAGTAAGTTCTTCGCCTCTTCTTCTTTCTCCATTGATGATGATTTCTTCTATTTTTCCGAATGGAAATTTAATGCCGTCGGGATAATTAGTTACTCCGTGTCCAATCAATTCTTTTTCACGATAAGCGAATGCTGTCTTTCCTAGTGTTTCAATGTAACTGAGATTTCCATGACTGTCTGTTTTGTATGTATGAAATAAACCTGATATCTGTAAACCATTGTTGAGTTCAATGGTACCGGTCATTTTTGAATTAATCAGTTTTTGAATTCCTTCTGCACCTCCTGTTCGAAGTGCTGTAGTTTCTGCAAATTGTTCAAGCACATCCATCAGATATGGGAAATCAGGGGTAACATACAGTTGCGGTTGAGGTTGCGTGATATCGAAGCTTACATCTGCAGCATCAATGGAAAAAGGAATTTTCTTTACATCCGGTCGCAGGCACCATTCACTTTCTCCAATGGAGGAAAGCAAACCGGCTCCGTAAATTTTAGGTTTGTCAAGAGATCCGATCAGTCCGTATTCAACCGTCCACCATTGCAGGTTTCTCAACTTCGACATTTCTGAAGGCTCCGGTTTTTCCAATTGCAAAGCTTCTACCTCTTCGGTTGCTTTTTGTATCGTTTCAGGATCAACTCCTACCGCTTCTTTTAAAATGGATAGTTTTCGGATGGCTTCGTATAATTGACCGTCGTAATGACTCCAAATCGTTTTTGCACCGATGGCACCCAACCGTCTGAGATATTCTGCATAATCGGGGTTGGCAATCATGGGCGCATGTCCAGCCGCTTCGTGAATAATATCTGGTGAGGGTGTGTATTCGATGTGTTCGAGTTGTCGTATGTCAGCAGCAATCACCAGCACTTTATATGCTTGAAATTCCATGAATGTGTTGGGAGGAATAAAACCATCAACGGCAACCGCTGCCCATCCGATTTCTCTGAGAATACGGTTCATGCCATACATACTTGGAATGTATTCTGTTGAGATGCCGGTTTTCTTTAATCCATCCACATACGAACCATGTGCCACCTGAGAAAGAAAGGCTACGTTTTTGTGCATGACATATCGCCATACAGCCTGGTCAATCGGAGAATAGTCTGAATAATGTTGTGGTTTGATGAATTGTTTGAGGTGATCGGGCAGTCGGTCGATCATCTCGTTTGATTCGATTTTAGCAAGCAAAGACATAGGAGTAGATTTATTAATGTGTAATGAATTTCTGTGGTTTATAGAAAATCAATTACCGTATTAAAGTTACGAAAAGGAGGAGGGGGAATGAATGATTATTTATAGATTTACTTTACCCTCGCTTTAAACGACCAGGTGATGAAAAATTCAGCGATTAGTTCGCCCTTTTCATTCCTGCCGGTTGATGTTGACACATAGGTATGTGCTTCGCCTGTACGGCAACATTCGTCGATAATTCTCTCGAAATCATTTCCTGATTCACAGGTAAATATGGTTTTGCCTGTTGCTTTTTTAATGAAATGAGATTCCATTTTCACGACAAGCATGCTCACAGAAGGTTTGCGTTTATAAATCTGAGCTAGCGCAAGCAGACCAGTGCTCATTTCGGCTGCCATTGATAAACAGGCGAAGTAAGTAGATCGAAAAGGATTTTGAGAGAACCATTTATACGGCACCGTTATCTCTGCTCGTTCGGAATTTAGTTGACGGATAGCTAACCCGGAGAAAAAAGCAGAGGGGAGTTTCCAAAATAAAAAAAACTTAAACCGCAAAGGGTGAGAAAGTTTTTTGATGAATTGATTTGAGTGCGGGTTCATGATTATTCTGTAACTCAATTTACCGAAAAAACCTGAAGCAATCTGTATTATGATTCAATCTGTGTATTCAGCAGATCCTCCAGCGTTTCTCTTCTGCGTATCAGTTTCATTTCTTTATTTTCAACAAGCAGTTCTGCGGGTTTGAAGCGGGCGTTATAGTGGCTGCTCATTTCAAAGCCATAAGCACCGGCGTTTAAGATACAGAGGATATCACCTTCTTTTATTTCCGGCAATGGTCTGTCTTCTGCAAATGTGTCTGTTTCGCAGATATATCCCGTTACCATATAAGGCTTTACTGCTCCTGATGGATTGGAAAGATTAAGAATATGATGATATGCATCGTATATCATCGGGCGAATGAGGTGGTTGAGTCC
>JBKDJT010000208.1:0-9472 GCA_046345435.1 Bacteroidota bacterium | reverse complement strand
CTATTACCCGGAGTGGTAGGAACAAGTGTTTGAAGACCTGCATATTGACCTGAACCGTAAAGCGGGAAATATCCGAAATCGCCGAATGGGAAATTTTCTGCGTTTGCAGAACTACCATAACTCAGGCGCATACGAAGGGTGCTGAATGATTTCCAGTTCTTAGCAAACCCTTCATTGAGGGTATTCCAAAGAAAACCCGCTGCATAGAAATTCGCAAAACGGTTGTCAACAGGAAGTATCGAAGTACCATCGCGACGAACAGTCACGTCAAGTACATAACGATCGCTGTAAGCATATTTCAACATACCGAAGAAAGACACAAACTCGCGTTGTGATTTTCCACCACTTACTGCAGGAATCAAACGATTGTCTACGGTACCTGGAGTGATGGCTGCAGGTGTGTTAGGCAGTTTTGTATTAATTCCATATCCCGTAAACCCGAAGTTTTTAGTTCTTCTGAAAATGTTTTCAGCGTTGGCCGTGAAGTTGATATTATGAATATCGTTCTTGCCAAATGTTGCTTTATAACCTAAATATGCACGCATATTGGCCTGGAAGAAACGGCTGAAGCCATCACTGTAAAAACCTGTACTGCTTGGGAAAGCTTGTCCACCAGCTGCTGGAGTTCCGCCTCCTATAGCTGTAAATGATCCTGGCTGAAGGAACGTTGTATTTTGTGTTTCACGGAAATCATAACCTGCATTACCTCCTGCAAAGAAATTCTTTGTAAAATCATAGTTCAGCGTCAGACCTCCGGTTGCTTTTAACTGATTGTTATAGCGCCTGATGTCTCTGATACGCTGATATGCATTACCGCCCGTTTTTCCTGCTCCTACGTTTACAGTTCCGTTAGGAAGGAGAAGAGGGTCGTAGGGCAATGCGAGGTAAGCTGCAGCAAATGGGTTCGCAAGAGCTATACCTCCTTCAGACTCAATGAAATTTCTTTCACTATATCCGATTGTATTATTAAACTGAACAGTAAGTTTATCAGTAGAATGGTCGATGTTAGAGCGGAGTGTGTAACGAGTGAGATCAGAACGCTCACCGATACCTTGCTCCTTATAATATGCACCTGAAAGGAAGAATCTTGTTTTATCATAACATACCTTTAAGCTAAGATCGTGGCTTTGAAAACGTCCGCTGCGCTGAAAGATATCTGCCCAGTTTACATTATTTCCTCTTAAGCTATCCAAGATGCGATCATAAGAAGTAAGTGTTGCTGCAGGAAGACTTGCATTAGCAGGGTTGTTGCGTGAAAATCTCCAGCCCGGCAGTGAAATCCCAGGAATTTGACGTCCAAGGTTTTCCTGAAACTGAAGTATCTCAGCACTGCTCATCATATCAAATTTTTGCGCACCCGGCTGAGTAAATCCTATCTGAGGACGATAGCTGAGTTTAGTTGTCCCTTTCTGACCACGCTTTGTTGTTACAACGATTACACCAGAGGCACCACGGCTTCCGTAAAGCGCTGCAGAACTTGCATCTTTTAATACATCAACGGTTTCAAAATCGTTGGGGTTCAAACTCTGAAAAACTGATTGCTCAACAGGCACCCCATCCACTACATATAAAGGTGTAGAACCTCCTGAGATTGATTTTGGACCACGAATCTGCACAGACGCAGCAGCACCCGGTTGTCCGGAACCGGCAGAAACACGAAGACCGGGAGCACGACCCTGAAGAATCTGGTCGAAAGAACCCACAGGCACTAATTCAATTGCTTTTTTGTCAATTTTTGAAGCCGCACCTACGTATTCTGACTTCTTTACCCTGGAATAACCTGTGATAACCACATCGGTTAAGTCGCCGGAACTAGCCTTGAGACTAACTGTTACTGTATTAGATGTTCCCAGGTTAATCGTAGCAGTACCGAAGCCTACCCCGGTAACTACCAGCTGCTTTGCAGAAGTAGGAACATTTAGGGAGAAAGTTCCGTCGCCTTTTGTAGTAGTTCCGGTTTTACTTCCTTTTACCACAACAGAAGCACCAGAGACCGGTGCACCATTCTCATCGGTAATCTTTCCGGTAATGGTCCTGTCTTGCGCCCAGGTCTGCACAACGCAGAAAACCAGCAAGATGAACAGGGATACAAGTTTTCTCATACTAGAGTTTGTTTTAATTAAATAAAAAATGGAGATCAAAAAACAGTTAACCCAAATTTCGGTTCACGAAAATAAGGTGTTTTGTTAATAAACTGTTTACAAACGCACTTTTTTTAAAATCGGGGCTTTAAATTGATTTTTTCTTCCCTGGAGAGGTCGTATATAATAAAACAGGCAGAAGGATCAGGTTTGTTACCATTGCCGTCAATAATGTAAAAGATGTCAGCCACCCGAGTGCTTGTGTACCACCGAAGTTCGAGAAACAAAATATGATAAACCCGGCAACAAGTACCAGAGAGGTGTAAATAATACTGATCCCAGTGTGACGAATGGTTTGTTTGATTGTAGGAATGATTCTCCCGCCATACCGGGGTAATTCCTGCTTGTAATTGATCAAAAAACGTATGGTTACGTCGATGGCAATTCCCAAAGCTACGCTGAATACAAGAACGGTACTTGGTTTTAATGGGACACCCACCCAACCCATTAGTCCGGCAGTCATCAGCATCGGAATAAGATTTGGGATCAAAGAGCAAATGACAATTCTGAATGATCTGAACAAATACCACATGGTAAGGGTGATGAGCAGGAAAGCCCAGAAAATACTTTCTTTCAGTCCGTTTATGATAAAGCGGCTTCCTTCGAGAAATATCACACTGGTTCCGGTAAGCTGAATGTCTGCTTTTCGCTTTAGTCTGGAAGAATCAATCTCTTCGGGCTTTAGCCCTTTCATTTCTGCAACATACTCAATACTATCCCTGTTAAAAATCTCATCTGCTCTTTTCTGAACAGTTTCCAGAATACGTGGCAAGCTGTCGCTGCCCACATCCGCCATATTGATACTGATTCTTGCCCGCTGGCGTGTACTGTCGGTAAAACTTGAAGCCAGCTTACCAAGCTGGTTCTTTTTTGTTGTGCTGTCGCCCTTCGTCTGCAAATAAGATGCAAGAAAAGCCAAGTCGAAATCCGTAGGAAGTCCATACATACTGCTATCGCCTTCATAATATGCCTGTCGAGCAAACTTCAAACCTTCCGTTAGAGCCAAAGGTTTGCCCATTTCAGGTCGATCATTCAGAAACTGTACAAGAGAATCGATTTTCTGAAGATTTTGTAGTTGCCGCACTGCCCCTTGTTTTTTCTTTGTATCAACAACAATCTCAAGCGGCATCACACCGGAAAAGTGTTTTTCAAAAAACTTCAGATCGGTGTATAACACATCTGTTTTTGGCAAATCATCTACAATAAACCCTTCGCTTTTCAAACGAAGAATACCTAGTATGGAAACCAAAACAAGAACACCTGAAAAACTGTACACATATTTGGGATGCAGGAACACCCATCGCTCAATACGCATGAGGGTTCTGTTCAAACTCGGGTTGTCGAGATAACGTATATGTCGCTTTTTTGGTGCAGGCAGAAAACTCAAGACAGCAGGAATGAAGAGAAAAGAAAGGACGAACAACACCATGATATTGATGCCGGCAACCACACCAAATTCTTTCAGAATAACACTGCTTGTAAGCGCAAAAACAGCAAACCCTATGGCAGCGGCAATATTGCAAAACAGCGTAACGATCCCCATTCTTCCAACCATATTCACCAAGGCTTCGTGCTTGTTTGAATTCTTCTTGTATTCTGTATGAAATTTATTGAGAAAATAAATGCAATTAGGAATACCGATCACCACGATTAATGGCGGAATTAATGCGTTTAGCAGGGTGATTTTGTATCCGAATAAAACAATGGTTGCAAGGCTCCATATTACACCCATCCCTACTACAAGCATGCTGATGATGGTAGCACTGAAGGAGCGGAAAAACAACAAAAGGATAAACCCGGAAAGAATGACCGATAAAACAAGAAACATTTTCATCTCATCTGCAATACGGGTACTCATCACGGTTCTTACGAGCGGGAGACCACTCATATAGACTTCCGTTCTATGTAATGTTTCAAAAGCTTCCGCCTTTTTTACTATTTCACTCACAACTTTATTTCTCTCTTTGGAATTAAGTAGTTCCTTATTTATGCTTACGCCAAGCATATACACTTTAGAGTCGGGATTATAAAGTAAGCCCCTGTAAAAAGGAAGGCTGAAAAGGACGCTGCCTGCACTGTCGAGCCTTTCCTGCGAATCAATATTATCAGAAAAAACAGGTACAGCTTTTAGTTTTTCAGTGGCACTGTCTTTGTTTAAATTGACTGCCGAACAAACACTCAAAACATCCTCAACCCCTTCTACCTTTCTGATTTCTTTTTGAAGCCTCAAAAAAGATTGAAAAAAAGAATATTGAATAAAACTGTCGGTTTGTATACCCAGAACCATCAGGTTGCCGTCTTCTCCAAACTGCCGGCGGAATTCCTGGTATTGTAAATACCTTGGATGATTTACGGGAATCGATTTGGCAAACTCATAACTCAGTTGCACCTTGGTGGCAAACCATGCCATCGTGCCTGTTGAGATGAGGACAAAAAGTAAAACCCACACGCGATAACGAAGGATCCATTTGCCAAGAAGATGCCACATAAAAAATAATTTGCTTAAGAAGTCGCAAAGAAACGGCTTTCCTTTTTAAACCTCACAATCCCGCTTGATTAAATCACCAAATCTTATTTAAAACAAAGGTTCGGTTTAACTAATTTCAAAGAAGTAATTTTGACAAATGCGCAATCTTTTTCTTTTCTTTTTTTTATCGGCGCTATGTGGCTTCCAAGCAGCCCTTGCTCAGCTGCAACCCATCGGGCAATGGCGGGAGCATCTTGATTTCAACCAGGGGATAAAAGTATCTGCCGGAGCCGGAAATATTTTCGTTTCTTCCAAATTCGGTATTTATTCCGTGTCAGGCGATGAACGAAACATCGAACGCTTCACCAAAGTGAATGGTTTAAGCGACATTGGTGTTCGCACACTTAGATATAACCCGCTTACAGAAAAACTCCTGATTGTCTACAACAACAGTAACCTTGATGTTCTGTACCGAAACGATATCATTAACATCCCGTATATATTCAGAAGTAATGTAAGAGGAGATAAACAGGTAAACGATATCTTTTTCGAGGGAAACAACGCTTATTTATCGACCAACTTAGGCATTATTGTAGTGAATCTCAATCGTTATGAAATAAACACCACCTGGTATCCCGGAAATGGTACTGATCCCGTAAAAGTGTATGCATGTACATCTGACGGGATTAATTTTTATGCAGCAACAGATAAAGGATTGAAGGCGGCACCCAGAAACGCAAATCTTGAAGATTTCAGAAGCTGGGCCACAATCGCCAACGCACCCGGTTTGCCAAATGGAGCTGTACAGTCTGTATTCTTTATCAAAGGAAAACTTTTTGTTGCTCTTGACAATGGCATCTATGTAAGGAATGGGAGTAGCTGGACAATGGTATATGGTGATACACTTCGCTGGATCAGCTTAAATGCAACTGAAGATGCAATACTACTGACGGAAGAAGTAAACAACTGGGAAACCCGTCGGGTTATCGTGATCGATGCGTTAACCGAAACAACAAGAACTTTAGTCAATAATAATAGCTTTCTAATAAGGCCCAACCATGCTGTTAATGCCGGAAATGATGTTTTTGTAGCCGATTTGGAGCAAGGGTTAATCATTTTCAAAAACGGCTCATTTGAAAAAATACAGATAAACGCTCCTTTTGGTCCGCTTGACGGAGAAATGCGTTTCGAAGGAAATGTACTTTATGTTGCCGGTGGCAGTGTGAACGAAGCATGGAATTACACTTTTAATGAAACCGGATTCTTTACTTATGAAAATGATATCTGGAAAACATACAACAGTAGAAATATTAGCTGGCTGGACAGTATTCGTGATATTATCAGCGTTGTAAAGGATCCTCTCAGTGGAAAAATCTATGCCGGATCATACGGAGGAGGGCTTATCGAATATGAAACAAATGAAAAATTTAAAAGCAACAAACAAGGAACTGCCATAGAAGAAACTGTTGGAGATCCGGGCAGTTACCGTATCGGCGGGCTTGCGTTTGACAGCGAGAACAATTTGTGGTTTAGCAATTTTGGCGCCCCCAGAAATTTTGGTGTGAAAAAAGCTGATGGAACCTGGAAAAAGTTCACAGTTCCGTTTGTAATCCCTGATAACATGACGGGCGGAATTCTAATCGATGATTTTAATCAAAAATGGATACAGGTTCCTCAAGGTTTCGGCCTTTATTGTTTTAATCATGGTAACTCAATCGATAACACAGGAGACGATCGTTGGAAATGGTACCAGACCGGAAAAAATAATGGCAATCTGCCGGGAAATTTTGTCAACACCATGGCCAAAGACAAAGACGGATTTATATGGCTTGGAACAGACAAAGGAATTGGAATTATTCAATGTCCCGGTGAAGTGTTTACGGCGTTCGGATGCGAAGTATTTCAACCCATCGTGCAACAGGATAATTTTGCAGGACGACTTTTTGAAAATGAAGACGTGCGGGCAATCGCAGTCGACGGCGGTAACCGCAAATGGGTAGGCACCAGAAACGGTGTTTGGCTTTTAAGTCCGGACGGCGACAAGGTTTTGCTTCGTTTTACAGCTGAAAACAGCCCTTTGCTCAGCAATGAAATCAGCCGTATTGCCATCAACCCGCAAACAGGAGAAGTCTTTTTCTCAACCTTCAACGGCATCTGCAGCTACAGAAGCTCTGCTACTGAAGTTTCTGAAAAAAATGAATCGCTTTTGGTATTTCCTAATCCTGTACCTTCTTCCTTTAACGGACAGATTGGTATCAAAGGCGTTCCTGAAAATGCAATCATCAAGATTACAGAGTTAAACGGCAGGCTTGTTTTTCAAACACGTGCCGCAGGCGGCCAGGCTGTATGGAACGGCAGAGATTACACAGGTCGCAAACCGGCCACCGGGGTATACCTGATTCTTGTTACAGATGATACCGGTATAGAGAAAAGAGCAGGTAAAATTGTATTTGTAAAATAAAACCAGTGGGCGGCACCCTTCACCAGACAAAAGCAATCATTCTTCGAACGGTTAAATACGGGGAAACAAGCCTGATTGTTACTGCTTACACTGAATTATTCGGATTACAATCTTATCTCGTTCAGGGAGTACGCAAGCCATCAAAAAAGAACAACTCAGCAAATTGTTTTATGCCA
This sequence comes from Bacteroidota bacterium, assembly GCA_046345435.1. GTDB lineage: Bacteria > Bacteroidota > Bacteroidia > Chitinophagales > Chitinophagaceae > Lacibacter. The sequence goes on along the minus strand of JBKDJT010000208.1, from coordinate 2,227 downwards.
GGAGCATTGCTTGAACTTATTGTTTACTACAATGAATTCCGGCATCTCAACAGAATAAAGGAGTTCAAGTGGTCGCATTTGTATCATAATTTGTTCAGCGATGTGAAAAAAAATAGCATCCTGCTCTATATGATTGAGCTTGCACAAAAAACCATTAAACAACCGGAACCAAACTCAGACCTCTATGGATTTCTGGAAGACGTGTTGCTTCATCTGGATGCTGCATCAGATGAAGAAATACCCAACTTCCCTTTATTCTTTTCCATACACCTTAGCTATTTTTTTGGCTTTCAACCCAATGAAAAAACCAAAGAAACAGGAGCTTTTCTTGATTTACAGGAAGGCGTTTTCGCCAATACCACTCCGTTGCATCCAAACTATACAGAAGGAATAGTTACTACGGCAATAAAAGATTTGCTGAAAGTAAGAACCCCTTCAGAATTACCCGAGCTGCTCTTGCCTTATAACATCAGAAAGGAGTTGCTATCTGTACTTGAAAGATTTTATGCACTTCATATTTCCGATTTCGGAAAAATGAAATCCACTCATATTCTTCAGGAAGTAATGAATTAAAATCAAAGCAAACGAAGAGAACGATTAAAATCTGTGGCAAGTTGAACAATGCCGGGTTGTTTCCCTTTTTCAAAAGATCCCATTAATTGATTTAATCCAAGCGCCTGCGCACCGTTGGATGTTGCCATGCGAAGTAGTTGCTCCTTTTGCATTGAAGATTGCTCTAAAAGCACCTTCATTTCTTTTGCAATGCTTAGCTGCCAGTTACTGCTGTAGCTGTCTGTACCCAGCACAAGAGAAGCATTGTGTTTTATGAACATTTCAGCCGGAGGTAAACGGTTTTCAATATAACGATTCGCATTGGGGCAAAGACAATAAACAATCTTCAAACTGTTTGCTTGCGCATACTCACTCAGCCATATCAAATCCTCTTCAGGCATAAAAGTGTTATGCACAAGGATAATGGTTTGACCACTATTAAAATAAGGCAACACAGAGCGCACACTGCTTAGTCCGGTTACAGGAAAAGGTGAAGTTTCCATTCCGAAAATGCGAAACAGTTTCAGGTAATCACCTCCACCTGTTTTGTAGAGCACATCTTCAGCAGGATGTTCCTGGTTATGAATGGAAATAACACGCCCAGCTGTTGCTTCATTGATCAAATGAAATGTTTTTGGAGAAATGCTATAGGGGGCATGCGGCACAAGTGAAGTTTGAATGCTGCCTTTCCCTGTATTATTGATCAAACTCATCTGATGAGCTACCTGACTGTAATGCTGCATTTGCTGTTCTGAATTCTCATCAGAAAAACTCAGCACCTCCACAAAATTGTACCAGTGAATTTTACTCCTGCTTTTAACCAATGCCGTATCGGCTGTATTGCCTATATCCCCCACTGCTACGATTCCGTTCCGATACATTTCTTCTTCTGCATCAATGATTGCCTGCTGAATCAGTTCTTCAGAAAAATTTCTTTTGGTAACAACTGAGCAGAGAAATTCAACCAAGCCTGTATGCGGAGGAATGACATTTTTCAAATGGCTTAATTCAAGGTGACAATGTGCATTGATCATGCCCGGCATTAATATCCCCTCAACTAATTCTATATTTTCTCCCGCCTCTTCATAGGAAACGATTGCCTCAATCACTCCTTCATCATCTGTAATCAGCACTTTATTTTGATGCAGCGTGTAGCCGTCAAATACTTGTTCTGCTTTGAATTTTCTCCTTCCCATGGTCTTTTGATTTACTTTTGCTGCCCGCCGGATTGTTGCAAAATTAACGTTTGCCGGCCCTGTAAGTTTATGTTAGATCAGTTAGCCGCGATAGAAGCCCGTTTCGAAGAAGTTGGTGTTGCACTCACCAACCCTGAAATTGTAAGCGATAACAAAGCGTTTTCCAAATTGAGCAAAGAGTACAAAAGCCTTGAAAAAATTGTACTTGCCGCCAAAAACTATAAGCAGGTTCTCTCCGATCTTCAGAACTACAGGGAAGCATTGGCTGGAGATGATGAAGAGTTGCGCGAACTAGCTAAAGAAGAACTACCCATTCTGGAAGAGAAGAAAGAACAAGAGGAAAAATATATCAGACAGCTGCTGATTCCCAAAGATCCGCAGGATGATAAAAATGCAATTCTTGAAATCCGTGCCGGAACAGGAGGCGATGAAGCAAGCTTATTTGCGGGGGATCTTTTGAGGATGTACATCAAATATTG
>JBKDJT010000207.1:0-2652 GCA_046345435.1 Bacteroidota bacterium | reverse complement strand
TATTGTATTCGATCGCGTAAGGGAATACAGCAGATCGATGTTTGGTCAGGACAAAACAACGATTCTAAACAAAGCAATCAATGAAACGCTCTCGCGTACGATCATGACTTCGCTGACGGTGTTTTTGACACTTCTTATCCTCTTTATTTTCGGAGGAGAAGTAACACGTGGTTTTGCATTCGCGATGCTAATTGGTGTATTCACAGGAACTTACTCATCGATCTTTGTGGCAGCACCGATACTCGTAGACTTTGCAAAAGACAAGCCACTGGGCGAGCCTGAAAAAGACCATACGCTTGCAAAAGCAAGACATACAATCGGATAATGTCAAACATTTGAAATAATAAAAAACCCGCCAAAAGCGGGTTTTTTATTTTATTTACTTGCCGATAATCAAACTGCAAAACTGGTACCGCAACCGCAGGTTTTAGATGCATTGGGGTTCACAAAAGAAAAGCCTCTATTATTGAGTCCATTTTCCCAGTGAATTTCCATACCATTGAGATAGATACCATGTGCCGGATTCATGATGCAGGGCAAACCATCGATTTCAAAATAGAGATCATCTTCCGTTCGGTTCTCAAATTCAAGTACATAAGATAAACCGGAGCAGCCGCCCCCTTTTGCCCCTACACGTAAAAAAGAGCCTGAAGGCTGAGATGCCCATAAACGCTTTAATTCATCCAAAGCAGACGGCGTAAACTGAACAGGTAAAGTTTCTATTTTATCCATAACAGATGCAAAATTACAAACAAAGCTGAATGCGGAGCACAAAAGCTAAAAGCTTCCTTCAAAGACCTATTTTTGTGCTTTTTAAAGTATGTTCAACGAAAGCCATCCATATTTAACAGTATTGAACATTTTTACCGGTCCGTACGCCGAGTTGTACATAGCAGCTATTTCCGCTGTTGTCTTTTTCCTTTTACTTGCCTGGTATTTAAAGGTTCAAGGACGAAAAGAACTCATACAGGATGCCGAGAAAACAGCAGCTTCTCAACCATTAAACTCAAATATTCCAATGAATAATCACACTTCATCAGAATCTGAAAGATCCAATTCGTTTGTGAGTCAAAATCCGGAAATGAGACGTCTGCAATTGCAGGCCTATGAGCGCCTGATCATTCTTTGCGAAAGACTTTCATTTAATGCACTTCTTTCACGTTTGCTAGCCGGAACAGGGAATGCCAAAGAACTAAAACAATTAATGATTCAAACAATACAGTCAGAGTTTGAATATAATACAAGTCAGCAGCTCTATGTTTCTAACCAGGCATGGGATGCAATCAAGAATTTAAAAGAGCAACAGATTTTCATCATCAACCAGCTCGCAGAAAACCTGGATGAAAAAATTCCCGGTACTGAACTGGCATCTAGGATAACAACACTGATTTCTCATGATGATAATGCGACGCTTCAGCCGATTGTAGCAGCGCTACTCAATAAAGAAGCAAAAATGTTGCTTCAGATATTTTAGTTTTAAGAACCATCATCTTGCCATTATGAACGATAAATCCATTTATACAGATTCTGGAATCGAAGTAAAAAAACTCTATCAGGCATCTGATGCACCTCTAATGCAGGAACAGCCCGGCTCCTACCCCTTTACACGCGGTGTTCAACCGGACATGTACAGAGGGAAACTGTGGACCATGCGGCAATATGCAGGATTTTCTACTGCTGAAGAAAGTAATCAACGCTATCATTACCTGCTCTCACAAGGAGTGATGGGATTAAGCGTTGCATTCGATTTACCAACTCAAATAGGATACGACAGCGATCATCCGCTGAGTGAAGGAGAAGTAGGGAAAGTAGGTGTTGCCATTGACAGTATTGAAGACATGCAAACGCTCTTTAAAGGAATTAAACTTGAAGATGTATCAACTTCCATGACGATCAATGCGACAGGATTCATTCTTTTAGCATTTTATGTAGCGCTGGCCAAACAACAAGGGGCTGATCTCAATAAAATAACCGGCACCATTCAAAATGATATATTGAAAGAATATGCAGCGAGAGGAACATATATCTATCCACCGCAACCAAGCATGCGCATCATCACAGATATTTTTGAATGGTGCAGTAAGGAATTGCCAAAATGGAATACCATTTCCATTTCCGGATATCATATCAGAGAGGCAGGAAGCACAGCAGCGCAGGAAATTGCATTCACGCTTGCCAATGGTAAAGCCTATGTGAATGCTGCATTACAGAAAGGACTTGACATCAATGTATTCGGCAAAAGACTTTCTTTCTTTTTTAACGCTCACAATAATTTGTTTGAAGAAGTAGCAAAGTTCAGAGCAGCAAGAAGAATGTGGGCACGTATCATGAAAGAAGCAGGAGCAACCGACCCGAAAGCACAGATGTTGCGTTTTCATACACAAACAGGAGGAAGCACACTTACTGCACAACAACCATTAAACAATATCTCACGGGTTACCATACAAACACTTGCAGCAGTATTAGGAGGTACGCAATCGCTTCATACAAATGGATATGATGAGGCATTGAGTCTGCCAACAGAAGAAGCAGCGCGTATCGCATTACGTACACAGCAAATAGCTGCTTACGAAAGTGGTATTGCAGATACAGTTGACCCGCTTGCAGGCAGTTATTTTGTTGAGTCGATGACCAATGAGATAGAGCAAAAAG
>JBKDJT010000206.1:0-5087 GCA_046345435.1 Bacteroidota bacterium | reverse complement strand
CTTTACAACCTACTAACCATTTGATTTTCACTAAATGATCGTACTCTAAGAAGATTTTTTATGTTGAATTTCATCATCCTAAAAAACCTATCATGCTAAGAGCAGTCATTTCTTGCACAATTCTATTTTTTTCTTTTTTACATGTTAATGCCCAAACCTGGGACGGAGGTGGGGATGGGGTAAATTGGAGCAGTGCCAATAACTGGAGTACCAATACGGTGCCTGCCTCAGGAGGAGCTGTGATCATTCCGAATGGATTTACAGTAACGGTTGACGGAGACTATACATGCAATACGCTAACATTTACAGGTGCTGCTGCTACATTACAGGTTAGTACGGGGTTTACATTAATTGTTACAGGTGCTGTTACAATCAACCATATTGCAACCGGTTCCAATAATACAATTATTTCAGGATCCGGATCAATTAGCGCAGGTTCAATTACTATTGGCGCTGCATCGCCTACGTTAACAGGAAATGGATTAACCAAATTAAATGTTTCTATTGCATCTTTTTCCTGTAATGGAAACCTTGGATTGAACTCAAGAAATAATTCTGGGAACAACGCCAATGCGGCTTTCTCGCTGCAAAGCGGAACTTTTACATTAGGAGGCAGGATAATACCAATTATATCATCCAGTGTAGGTCAAGGAGCATCCTTTTTAATGAACGAGGGTAGTGCAAACGGAACTTTGATTTTAACAAATGATGCACCATGGCAAACAGATATAGATTTTAATACTGCTTCAGGTTGGGGGTCGAATAGTACAGGAAGTGCCGGCACTTATACAGTAAACTTAAATGGGGCGAATGCAACTGTTGTATATAGTAGAAACGGAGATCAGGTGATCAATAGAGCAAGAGCAGGATCTACAGGTACCGTAGCTGTTACATATCGTAACCTGACGCTTTCCGGAACTTCAACTTTACCTACTACAAATAATAAATCATTGCCGTTAACTTCCACTGCAACCATCACAGGTACACTTTCCTTTCAAGGTACGGCCGTGATGACGACAACGAATCCTACTTATGCGTCTGGCAGCACATTGGAGTATAAAGGCTCAACTGCGCAAACCACCACTGCATTTGAATTTCTATCAGGTGGAACTGCGCCTTCTAATTTAATTATTGACAACCCACTTGGAGTTACCCTACATGCAGCAAGAACACTTCGTACTGCAGGGGTTAATTCTATTACTTTAAGAAATGGGACCTTCAATAACAGCTCATTTAATGTTACAATGGCTTCCGGCTCAACTATTATCAGAGGAGGCGGGAGTTTTCAGTCAACACCATTGTTCCCTGCTTCAGTGAATCTTACCTACGAACAAACCGCTTTACAGATTACTTCCGCATTGGAAGTGCCAACCAATACTGCAACTTTATCAAACCTCAATATTAGCTCTACAAATGGTGTTGCATTTGACAGAGATGCAACGGTAAATAATACATTAACATTAACAAACGGGGTACTTACACTAAAACCAGGATTTACTATACATATTTCTTCCGGAAACCAGATTGCAGGTTCCGGATTTGGTTTACTGAAACACATTATTACAGAAAAAAATGCTGTTTCCGGTGCTATTGCCTATATCAGGTCAGGTGCATTTACAGGAACCAGAACCTTTCCTTTGGGAGAAGGCAATTATTATATGCCTGCCACATTAAGTTCAACGGGAAGCAATGATTTCAATGTTGCTGTTTTCAGCGGTGCTGCGGTCAATGGACAACCCAATGGGGCACTCTTTACATCATTAAGTCCTATTGTGAATGCCAATTGGGTGATCAATCGTAATACGGGAACAACTGCTACTGACATTACTTTTTCATGGAGTGAAAGTTTGGAAGGTGAAATTTTCAGTGTTTCAGCCGACAATCAAATTGGGATATCAAGATATGACGGGTCCAACTGGGATCCAATTGTAGGCATAAACGGTGATAATTCGGGCAATACTGTTACCCGCACTGGAGTTAATACATTTTCTCCTTTTATCGTAGCCGTCATCAATACACCACTTCCACTTAAATTTGGCCCCGTAACGGCATCACGTATCGGTACACAGCAGGTGAAAGTTGACTGGAAAGTGTATGAGGAGTCGGATGTGCTTTCTTATGAAGTGCAGCGTTCTGAAAATGGTGCATCGTTCAAATCAATCAACTCTGTTTATACTTCAGGAGTAGCTCTTGCTGAAAAACAATATTCATCTACAGATCTGAATGCCGGAAACGGTACATTATTTTATCGTATACGCGCTGTTGAATTAAACGGAAAATCTGTTTACAGCCCAATCATAAAAGTCTCTGCAAGCGACAAAAAAGGATGGTCTGTTTATCCCAATCCAGCACAGAGAGGCAAAAACATATTTATGGAAATGTCTCTTCCGGCCGGCAACTATACACTGGAGCTCCTTGATATGAAAGGCAGTAAGATTCAAACTTATTTATTTGCAGATATGTACGGACAAATAACCAGAAGTCTTCAATTACCAAATGAAACAAATCCGGGTACATATTTCCTGCGTCTTGCCGGTGATGGATTTAACGAGACTCGTATGATATTGATTCAGTAATATTGTTGGCGGTTATCTGATACAATATCTTTCACATTGCTTCCGTTTGATTTACTACGGGACAAGCATGACTTAACACTAACCGCTTTCATATTATGTCTGGGTTTAAGAAAATAACTGAATCTGAATCCACCTACAGCTATCTCGAACGTATGACGGTAAGAGAATTGCTTGTTCATATCAATCATGAAGACAAGACAGTTCCGGCTGCAGTTGAAAAAGCTATTCATCAAATAGAGCCTCTGGTGCAGATTATTGCAGACAGAATGCTAATGGGCGGACGTCTTTTTTACATCGGCGCTGGTACGAGTGGTAGGCTGGGTATTGTAGATGCCAGTGAATGTCCGCCAACTTTCGGAGTTCCTTATGGGTTAGTTGTTGGTATTATTGCAGGTGGTGAGAAAGCCATTACTTCTGCGGTAGAGCATGCAGAAGATGATACTGAGCAAGGCTGGCACGATTTAAATGAATATAAAATAACGTCAAAGGATTTTGTGATAGGTATAGCTGCAAGCGGTACCACTCCTTATGTTATTGGTGCGCTAAAAAAATGCAGAGAAAACGGTATTGCAACCGGCAGTATCGCGTGCAACCCGCAATCTCCGGTTAGTGAACATGCCGATTTCCCGGTTGAAGTAATCGTTGGTCCCGAATTCGTAACCGGAAGTACACGCATGAAAAGTGGTACGGCACAAAAACTTGTTTTGAACATGATTTCAACCGGAGTGATGATTCAGCTTGGAAGGGTAGAAGGCAACCGCATGGTGAATATGCAGCTCACAAATGAAAAACTAATCGATCGTGGTGTAAAGATGTTAATGTTGCAGTCGGGAATCTCTGAATATGAAAAAGCCAAAATTCTTCTCATGAAATATGGCTCAGTTAAGGAAGCTTTGAAAATATTGTCGTAAGTGACTGACCATTTGTTAATGTTTTAATTTAATTTTTCGTAATCAGACTGTTTTGCAGAAGCGAGCAGGTTAATATAAATTCTTTGCGTCTTTGCGTGAAAAATAAAAGACCAAGAGTCCAAGAGACCGGAAGACCGAGAGACCATAAATCAAGCGAATCATTTAATCTGCTTAATAACAGTTAAAGCTCATCATCCTGAAGATCCGATAATCCTGAGAATCCTGGTTCAGACAAATGATTGACCGGTAGTTCGATAGACCAAGAGACCGGAAAGAAGTAGTTATTTGCAGGGCTCATTCCCAAATCGCTAAACAAATCAACAAACAAGCGTATCAACAATTAATTCACCGCATGCAGGTATTTAACCATCCCAGTCATTAAAGCAACCATTACACTTGCCAGTGCAATGCCGGTACCGATCATCCATTTAATCAGATCGACTTTTACATTAGAAAGATCTTCTTTTGTGACAAGAATGTTTGTTTTTTCATCCACCTTTTTATCAACTTTTGCTTCCACAAATTCTACAAGACCCTGCGCTTCGGTTCTTCCGATTTTGGATGCTAAAAGTTCATAAAGTTGTATTTCGGAGATGGTCATATTAGGCGTTTCAACAAAGGTAAAATTTTTCAATTGCTTGCAAAAGGAGTTTTCCTGTTAGATAGAGGATAAAGACCGAGAGACCGTAAGACCGGAAAACGAGGAATTCCAAAATCAAGCGAATCATTTAATCCGTTTAATCATAGTTCAAGACGAAAAAAAGACCAGGAGTCCATAAGACCGAAAGACCGGGAGATGTTATGTGATAACGGAAAGTTGCTAGCGGCCAACAGCTAAAAGCTAACTTACATGCGAGATCCTTCGCTTCGCTCAGGACTAACCGCTAACTCCTCTAAGAAAAAACCCTTAGTAATCAATCAAATCGCTAAAAATGAGAAAATTAGCTACGTATTTTCTTGCAAAATTTAGATAGCTGCTCTATGTTTGTTATGGATTTGCACGTGAAACATGCACATCCACATACCAAAAACCAATATCCATACTGATGAAAACCTTACAAACTGATAATTCCAAAAGATTTTATTGCCGTTGAAAGATTTGATGCTATGCCCTTCACTTTCATTTAGTTACCGCTAATTGATGGTGAATTGTCGCAATAAAAATGAATTACCGGCTTAGTAAGGCCAAAAAAAGAAAAACTGAAACAACCCCATACCCAAACAGGAATCTTATGAAACAGAAAACAACAAGTACCCAAGCCCGTATCCTGCAAATGCTCGCATGGATCCTTTCTCGTTTTTCGATGATCGTTTCTCGTCTTTCGTCTTTCGTTTTTCGTGTCGTAAGACCAACGATCAACAATCAACGACCCACGACTCAGTCGTCTTTCGTTTTTTGTTTTTCGAATAACGAACAACGAACAACGAAGAACGTTAAAAAGGGAGTACAAACACTCTTTTTCGTTTGTGCATTGCTGTTAGGTAGTGTACAAGGGTGGGGGCAGACAACCTACACCTGGGCTGATGGAACAGCTCCGGATGGTAACTGGACAAGAGGTGTAAACAATGGTCCAAGATGGCAGCCGGGTAATCTTTGGGA
>JBKDJT010000205.1:0-7586 GCA_046345435.1 Bacteroidota bacterium | reverse complement strand
ATGTCATCTTTGCAGCGAAAGGTCATAGGTATCAGGTCTACTTTTGTATTACTGAGCAGTTTGTATTATAGGGATGCACGTCTGCTGCCCATATAAACCTGATGACCTTTCTCCGCTAGGGCGTTTGCCAATGCCTGCATGGAATATGTTGAGCCGGCTACATCTCCCTGATAACACAAAAGCAGAATGTTCATGTACTTAAATAATCTTTCAGGGTCGAAAGTACTTTAAAATTCAATGTTGTTTATTGAGTTAGCCGAATAAAAGGATTTTGATTGGCATCCATTTGATTTCTTTATTATGTTTGATTATATTGTTTGAAAGCTTTCTTTTACAGATAAAATTATTTTATGCAAAGCCGTATTTTATTTATTTCTTCTCTGATTCTTGCAGTATTTTTTGTGCTTACAAGCTGGATGTGGTTCTGGTTATTTAATCTTTTTATTTCGTTGCCGGCAGGCTTGATCTCGCTCGTATTGTTGTTAGTCTACCGTTCAAAATATGGAATAGATCGCAGGGCTGTTATTGTCGCACGATTATTGACAGCGGGACTTATTACAGCTGTAATTGGACTTGCAATGTTTTTATAAAGTGTTGTTGTTTGTTTGTTTGTTTAAACAACCAAAAACTAGCAACCAATAACCAACAACTAACGGCCTCACCTCATTGTAACTTCATTCTTAGGTTTAAATTTTTCAATCTTATTCTGAATCGGTTTAACTGTTTTCAGGTAAGCATACATTGCACGTAAATCTGTTTCGGTCATTTGCGCATACATCATCCAGGGCATAATGGTGTTGAAGTCGGTCGGTTTTACAGCCGGAGCACGATAGCCTGTATCGGCATACATTTTAAATCTTTGCACAAACATATTAGCATCCCATCCGCCGATGCCGGTTTCTTTGTCTTGCGTAATATTTGGAGTCGTTAATAATCCACCGAGCATGGGGAAAGCTCTGCCTCCGGAAAACTCCTTGCCTGCTATGATTTTAGCTTGCTTATCAACAGGAGAATGACATTCAACACATCCCGCCGCATTTACCATGTATCTGCCATACGCTAGGGTATCAGATTGTTTAGGCAATTTGGTGGGATTTGCTTTTTGAGGTTCCATGTTTACCAGTAAGCTTACAGGGAAATCCAGCTTGGTTTCTTTGTTTTCAGACGCAATTGGCTCCAGCGTTCTTAGGTATGCAATGATGCAGTTTATGTCTTCCGGGTCCATTTGTCCATAGTATTTATATGGCATCAATGGAAATAAGGCTGATCCATCTTTGCTTACACCGGTTGTAATGGCTCGGTAAATTTCTCCGTCTGTCCAATCCTTTAATCTGAATGGAGTGATGTTGCGGGAATAGACATGGCCTGGTATGCCCATTTCAGGAGAGAAATATTCTCCACCAACACCCAGTGTGCCTGGTTTTGGAGGACCTGCATAGAGTGTCCAGTCACGAGTGCTGTGACAGTCCATACAAAGTGCAACAGAGTTAGCCAGGTATCTTCCTCTTTCAACTTTATCAGTAGTGAGAAAAACCTTGAGATCAGGTGCCTTGCCTACATTAGGAAGAAATTTACTCACATAAAAGACAGCGGCTCCAATTACTAGTGCCAGAACAACTGCAGTGTAGCCTGTGAACTTCAGAATTTTTCTCATGACAGTTAAGTTTTGGTTATAAGGTTACATGAAAGATAATCCCTGAAATTTCTATTTACAAGCTTTAGCCTTAAAAAATTATTAACATTCAATAACTTATCAGGTAATTGATAATTCTTTGTGCCTTAAAAACTTTGCGACTTTACGTGAAAAAAAGACCGGATGTCAATAAGGAAGTTGTTGGTTATTTGTTATTGATTATTTGATTAAGTTGCTGCCACTAACAACTAACAACTAACAACTAACAACTAACAACCTCCTCCGCCTCAATCTCCAAATGACTCGCATGGTAAGTACAGATACCGTTTTCAATTTTTAAAAGTTGGGGAGACTGATGAACGACATCCCATCGGTTGCTGATCTCATTGGAGATGGAACGATAGGCAAGAAGATCAAGATAGTAAACGGCCGTATTACCGGATACGCCTTTTTCTAGTCTGTTTTTTGCGACGGTACTGATACTGCAGCGTGTGCTGTGTTTAAAGATGTATTGGGGATGATGATGCGACGAAGTAATAATTTCATCCAGTTGGTCCGGATGATTCAGCAGTTTCCATTCCATTTTAAAAAGCTTATCTTCTGAATGGACGATTCATGTTTGTACTGGGGCAGCCGTATTTAGGGCTTGCGCAGGATGAAACCAGTACTGCTGTAAAAGAAAAAGCGAGCAGGTAAATAGCGATCTTTTTCATGTTGATAAATTGAGGTGTAAAATTAATTCTTTCCTGTTAAGATCAAACGATTATTTACGGCTACTTATTGTTTACACTTAGTCAATCTTTAACCATCTCTGTAATTTGCTTAATTTCGCCCTGTGACAGATCAACAAATGCAAATGAATTTTGAAGAAAACCCAACACAGCAGGGCTCCTTTGCTCTCCAGCTGAAACGCCCACTGGCCATTTTTGACCTTGAAAACACCGGTGTGAATATCGCTTCCGACCGTATCGTGGAAATTGCGATCGTGCGCATTCAGCTGGATGGATCTCAGCAGGTAAAAAGAAAGCTGATTAATCCGGGAATGCCTATTCCGGAAGCCGCTACTGCCGTTCATAAGATCACCAATGATATGGTGAAAAATGAACCAACTTTTAAACAGGCAGCCAACGAAATAAAGCAGTTTATTGAAGGGTGTGACCTGGGTGGGTTCAACAGCAACCGGTTTGATATTCCCTTACTGGTTGAGGAATTTCTTCGTGTAGACCAGCCGCTCGACTTAAGCAAAGTGAAATTGGTGGACGTGCAGAAAATTTTCCACACCATGGAGCAGAGAACACTAAGCGCTGCCTATAAGTTCTATTGCAGTAAAGATCTGGATGGTGCCCATAGCGCTGAAGTGGATGCTTCAGCTACCGTTGAAGTTTTGCTTTCGCAGGTGCAGCGTTATCCCCAATTGGGCAACTCAATTGAGTCGATCATCAAAGCCATCGGCGAAGAAGAGATTGTGGACTTTGCCCGTCGATTCGTCATGGAAAACGGCAAAGAGGTGTTTAATTTCGGAAAATATAAAGGTCAGGCTGTGGAAGATGTGTTGCGAAAAGAGCGTCAGTACTACGACTGGATGATGAACGGAGATTTTCCCTTGCATACCAAACAAAAGCTAACAGAGATTCTTAACCGGACACTTTTAAAGCGTTAATACTCATTTTATCCACCTGTATTTTATAAACAGAGTTTAATTTTTATATTTAATCTTCACCTGACCTTATATCATATTTGGAGAAACTTGTTATCATACCAACTTACAATGAACGCGATAATGTAGTGAAAATCATTGATGCCGTTTTTTCGCAGCAAAATGGTTTTCATGTCTTGATCATCGATGATGGTTCTCCTGATGGTACAGCCTCTTTGGTGAAAGAGGCGCAGCAACGTTATCCCGGACAGTTATTCCTGGAAGAAAGAAAAGGTAAGCAAGGCTTGGGAACTGCTTATATTTTTGGATTTAAATGGGCAATTGAAAAAGGGTATGAATATATCTGCGAAATGGATGCTGATTTCAGCCACAACCCGGCTGATCTTGAAAGATTATACCTTGCTTGCGCTGAAGAAGGAAATGATGTGGCTGTTGGAAGCCGTTATGTTAAGGGTGGAGCTGTGCAAAACTGGCCCGCTAACCGCATTTTTCTGTCAAAAGGGGCGTCAGTATACACACGAATGATACTTTGGATGCCGGTACGCGACTGTACAGCCGGCTTTGTGTGTTACAAACGCAAAGTACTTGAAACAGTTAACCTCGATGCCATTCATTTCGTAGGATATGCTTTTCAGATAGAAATGAAATATGCAGCCTGGAAACTCGGATTTAAAATCAAAGAAGTTCCCATTACTTTTATTGACAGACAGGTTGGCCAAAGTAAAATGAATAAGGGAATTGTAAAAGAAGGTATCCTTGGTGTGCTGAAACTTCGCTGGCAGAGCTTTTTCAAATCATACAAAAAAAACATATCCGGAAGTAATCATTCTTAGTTGTAGCAGGATTGCTTTCCTTCATTCTCATGTCATCATTCCGACTTGCATTTTGGCAACTGCACCTTGCAGTTTTTCTAGCCGGCTTCACAGCTATTCTCGGTAGGCTGATTGAAATAGATGAAAGTGCTCTTGTTTGGTATCGTCTAATAATATCTGTTGGTATATTGTTTGTTTACCTGTTATTCGTCAAAGATTCTTTATTTATCTCGCCTAAAAATATCATTTCCTGCTTTGGTGTAGGAGCGCTGATCGGGTTACACTGGTTGTTCTTCTACGCAAGTATAAAGGCAGGAAATGTTTCAATAGCTCTGGTGTGTTTTTCTGCAACGGGTTCTTTTACAGCCATTTTAGAACCGGTGATTACAAGAAGAAAATTCGACCTCCGAGAAATCTTAATGGGCTTAATGGTGCTTGCGGGTATCGGACTCATTTTTCAGTTTGATACGAGATACAGAGAGTCGATAATTCTGGGACTCACGGCTGCTTTGTTTTCTGCCATCTTCCCTGTATACACAAAACGAATTCTCTCGAAAACAAGCGTCACCACTCTCTCTTTTTATGTATTGCTAGGGGGCTTAATTTTTCTTTCTCTGTTTTTGCCTCTTTACACCGGAAACTTATCGTTCCTTCAATGGCCAGCCGGAAATGACTGGCTATGGCTGGTAATACTTGCACTGTTTTGTACGGTGATTGCTTTTCAGTTTTCATTCAATGCGCTGAAAAAATTATCTCCTTTCACCATCAACCTTACTTTCAATCTGGAACCGCTCTATGGAATGCTGCTTGCTTTTATTCTCTTTCACGAACACAAAGAGTTATCTATCTCTTTCTATGTCGGCACTGCAATTCTGTTAATCAGTGTTGGTGTTGAAACGTATATGGTGAGACGAAAGGAGAAGGCTAAAAAAGATGTTGTTGATTTTTAGTTGTTAGTTTGTTGCACGTTTACAAACCGCCAACCTCCAACAGTTAACCGTTTTTCTCCTCCGAAACCAACTCCTCGCGTAATGATTTCGCATAAGCACTGAACTCCTTTGCTTGCTGCAGATATTCATTGGCAAATGCCTCAGAAGGAGCGATCTCATTCATTCTTAATACGTGAGCCTTGAAGCTTTCCGCACCGGAATAGAGCCCGTTTTGAGTGAAGGTTTTATCAAAATCATTCAAAATGCCGTGTTGTGTATTACACTGAACTCCTTTCTGAAGTAATAACCCTTTTGCGGCATGAACTTGCGCAGAGTAGGCATGGTAGATGCCGTCGGCCCATGACTGATTTGAAAGACATTCCTCTGCATTTGTAATCTTTTCTTCTGCTTCCAAAAATAAAGTAGCTACTAAATCAATCATTACACCGGCGCATTCTCCAACACCAATTGCTGTTGCAAATTTTTCCTGTTGACCCCAGTCAATGAAATCTGCTTCTATAATACTCTCCAGATCTGCAAGTGGTTTCAATAATTCATAGTAATAACGATATCCTTTTTCATTGCTGTAATCGAGGAATGTTTTTCCTGCTCCGTTTTTCTCAAAATCATTCAATATATATCGGAGTACTTCAGGTGCGCGTTTGCTTGGTACTTTAATCACTTTATCCGCAATTCTTCCGGCTCCATCTCCCAAAACACCTCCGCCTACTAATACTTGAACAGCCGGTACTACTTGCCCTTTTGCTTTCAATGAACTTCCATGGAAACCAATTGAAGCCATTCCATGCTGACCGCAACTGTTCATACAGCCACTGATCTTGATCTGAAGTTCTTTGTTGTATAAATATTGAGGATACTCATCTTCGATCACTTCCGATAATGCAAGTGCAGTAGCCGTGCTATTACTGATACCCAGGTTGCAGGTATCGGTACCCGGACAAGCAGTGATATCTGCAGTGCTGCCAAAGCCCGCTGCTGCGAAACCTTCAGATTCTAAAACTGCATAGACATATTCTAAATGCTCCGGTTTGATAAAACGCAATTGCAATCCCTGATTGACAGTCACACGTACATCGTCAGCAATCACATCACCAAGTTGATCAATTAAACGGCGACTGCTATCCGAACTGATGTTTCCGTTGGGAACACGTACGTAAACAGCATGATAACCTTCCTGTTTTTGTTCAATCACATTCGTATTTTTCCAGAGCTCAAATTTGAGTGGATCCTTTGCTTTTAAATCAGTCTTTAACTGATAGGAGGGAAGTGCTACTGGTTTAAAGGCCTCTGCATCTATAGGATAGCGCTGATGTGTAAGCGCAGTTTGTTCTGCAGATACCAGCTCGTTGAATGCGTCAATGCCAATTTTTTGAACGAGAAACTTGATACGTGCTTTATGACGGCTGTTTCTTTCTCCATGGCGATCAAACACACGCAGTACAGCTTCAAGATAGGGGATGAGCAGATCTGCTTCGAGAAATTCATGCGTAGCAATCGCCAGATGAGGTTGCGCACCTAATCCGCCTGCAACTAGCACCTTAAATCCTCTAACTTCTTTTCCGTCAATGTTTTTAATCTTAGGGATCATGCCGAGGTCGTGCATGAAGGTGAGGGCAGTATCCTGATCTGTATTGCTGAATGCAATCTTGAATTTTCTTCCCATTTCCTGACAAACGGGTTTGCGAAGGAAGTATTCAAACATCGCATGTGCGTAAGGCGTTATATCAAATGGTTCATCTTTATCAATACCTGCTGTGTCAGAGGCAGTGATATTTCTAACGGTGTTGCCGCAAGCTTCGCGCAATGTAACATTGTCTTTTTCCAGCTCAGCCCATAATTGCGGGGTACGATCCAGGCTAACAAAATGTATTTGAATATCCTGACGGGTGGTTAGGTGAAGATTACCGGTAGAATATTCATCAGAAACATCAGAAATACGTTTCCATTGAGCAAGCGTCATTTTCCCGTATGGCAACTTGATTCGCACCATCTGAACGCCCTGCTGACGTTGTCCATAAACTCCTCTGGCCAGACGCAGGCTGCGGAATTTTTCCTCAGGCATCGTGCCTTCGCGGAAATCACTGATTTTATTTTCCAGTTCAATGATATCGCGTTCAACAAGCGGATTCTCTAATTCGGTGCGAAAACTTTGCATATTTTAAAAGAATGTTGGTCAGATAATAAAACGATCGTTTTTGTAGACTTTGCAAAAGTATAGGTACAGGGCTTAATTCTCAAAAAATGTTCTCCTTGAATATTGTTTTTGATAAAAACGACCTGTAAATGTCTATAAATATGGTAGGGATATCGTATGTTTGCGGGCCAAAATTCAGAAATTGGATATACGTGTACATATACAAAATCGGCTTAGTCAACTCAAACAAGAGGGGGGCTATCGTTATTTTCTCCAGTTGAACAAGAGTGCCAGGCATTTTCCCGTATTTTATTACGAAATCGATGGCAAATCGAAGAGGGCAGTCAACTTTTGCAGTAACGATTATTTAGGAATGAGTGTGGAAGAGGATGTGATTGGA
>JBKDJT010000204.1:0-3808 GCA_046345435.1 Bacteroidota bacterium | reverse complement strand
GTCCATCATGGTCAACACCAGAATCACATCTTTTTTCAGATCAATCAGTTGTGTTGCATATAGGAGATTTCTTTTAAGGTTTCCGGCATCTGCAACTATGATGGTGAGATTTGGATTGATGTCTTTGTCGAGCCCCATCATTACCCGGTAACTGATGGATTCATCTTTTCTCCTGGGGTAGAGACTATAACTGCCCGGAAGGTCTACAATCTTTGCGACTTTTTTGTCGGCCAACTCAAACCAACCCGTTTTTTTGTCGACCGTTACGCCCGGGAAGTTGCCAACTTTCTGGTTCAGTCCGGTAAGTGCATTGAAAAGGGATGATTTCCCGCTATTGGGATTGCCAACCAGTGCTATTTCTATCTGATGATTCATGCGGGGACGCAAAATTACCACCAAAACCAGTTGTCGGCTTACGAAGATGGAAAATAGATCTGTAAAAATAACTTCTTGAAAAGTAAACTGCATTTAACTTTGTGTGACAATCAATCTTTATGCCGGGGGTGTGCAGTCGGTGGTTATGGCTAATATCTTTTAGCTTCACATTCGTATCCGCTTTTGCTCAGAAAAAAGGGAAACACGACTTATTTACACTACAATTACTTGAAAAACATGTAAAGCTTCTTGCTGATGACCGTATGCAGGGCAGGAGAGCCGGTACCTTCGGAGCGGATTTAGCACGTGATTACATTAAAGATCGATTTGAAGAATACGGGTTGGCGCCTGGAGCTATCGGTTCGGAGTGGGTTCAGACTTTTTCTATTTATGAAGGCAAGGAAGCAGACTCTTCCTGTTTGCTCATCATGGATGGAGAGCAGCTAACTCAGGGCATTGATTATTTTCCATTACCATGGAGTAAAAACGGATCGATCGAAGCTGTTGCTTCTCCTGCTTTGTTTGAAAGTTGGTCTCCATGGATGATTGATCTGGTTAAGCTAAGAGAAGGGCAAGAAAACAATCCACATTTTGATATTACGAAAGCAATTCGTGAGAAAGAAAAACAGGCTACAGGGAAAGGTTCAACAGCTTTAATTTTTTATAATAATCATTTGCTATCTGAACCGATTACATTTAATCGCTATGATACTTCTGCCGGTTCGTCTATTCCGATTATTATTCTCAATCAGCGTATTTCTGAAGAAATAGCTGTTGACATTTACTATACATGGGATGTTCAATTGAAAGTTGAGATGAGAGACAGGGTTCGATTGACTTCAAATGTAGTCGGATATTTAAATAACGAAGCACCTTCCACTGTTGTCATCGGTGCACATTACGATCATCTTGGCTATGGAGAAGATCATAATTCAAGATATACAGGAGAGCCTGTGGTACACAACGGTGCGGATGATAACGCCAGTGGTACAGCAGCTTTAATAGAGCTTGCCCGATTGCTTAAGAAAAACGGGAATAAATCTTTCAATTATTTATTTGTTGCTTTCAGTGCAGAAGAACTGGGGCTTCATGGCTCAAAGTATTTCACGGAAAATCTTTCAGTTCCATTGTCAGAGATTAATTATATGATTAATCTTGATATGATTGGAAGGCTGAATGATTCTACAAGAACACTTACAATCGGAGGAGTAGGCACTTCTCCATCCTGGGGTCAACTGATTTATGCAGAAAAAAAGCTTCCTTTTAAAATTAAAACGGATAGCAGCGGTACCGGCCCCAGTGACCATACTTCATTTTATCGAAAAGGTATTCCTGTTTTATTTTTCTTTACCGGACTTCACAATGATTACCATCGCCCCGAAGATGATCCTGAAAAAATCAATTACAAAGGGCAACTGGATATTGTGAACTATATCTGTCGTTTGATTAACCGGAGCAGCAAGGAAGAGCGGCTCGTTTTCACCAAAACGCGAGAACAAGCAACTACAACAGGCGCAAGGTTTAGCGTGAGCCTCGGCATTATGCCCGACTATACCTACACCGGTATGGGAGTTAAAGCAGATGGCATCAGCACTGATAAACCGGCCGAAAAAGCAGGTATTCTTACAGGCGACATCATCATTTCACTGGATCAGCATGAAGTCAGTTCCCTGGAAGCTTACATGAAAATTTTAAGCCAGTATAAAAAAGGAGATCCCGCACAGGTAAAAGTTAAAAGAGGAGAAAATGAATTGATTTTCTCGATAGTTTTTTAAATTTAAATATAATCGGGTTACGTGTTATGAGTAACGAGAAATAAGAATGGTTGTGTTTATTTGGCATCAACACCCATAACCCGTAACCCATAACCCGTAACTAACAAGCAACAACATGAAATTAAAAATCGACAATGAGTTATTGGCAGAAGAGTTTTTTGAAGACACTTGTCTGCTGGGTATTGTTGCGCCGATTGTACCTCATCAGTTTGTATGGAATATAAATCGTGGTCTCAACTTTGATTTTCGTTTAAGGAATGATCTTGAAATACAGCTCATGAAAAAAAACAGAACTTATTTTTTTACTGTTTTTGAGTACTGTGAACCTTTTCTTTCGCTGTCGTATTATTTATATAAAAACCTTAATGACGGAGAATACCTGGTGCCTGAGTTTCGTAACCTCGATTATTTGTGGCTGAGTAAAGGCGATATTCCCGGGAGGGATGAAGAGCTGCTGCTCATACAGGATCTGAAAAAAATTCCGGGAGTTCAGCTTGTTGTTGAGCTGAATAACGAGAAAATCATCAACAAACAACATTTAATATTTTAAATATCTTATTCTGATCTATTTATGTGGAAGGAAGAAAACAATCAACTGTGCAGAAGCTATGAATTTGCTGATTTTTCAGAAGCTTTTGCGTTTATGACGCGTGTGGCATTTGAGGCTGAAAAGCAAAATCACCATCCTTTATGGACCAATGTGTGGAACAAAGTGGAAATTAGGCTGAGTACACATGATGCCGGAAATGTGGTTACGGAAAAAGACAGGCAGTTGGCAAGGACAATAGACAATATTTATGGGGTAGAGGGGTAGCCTTTTAGAGGTTACGGGTTATGGGGTACGGGTTACGAGTAAAACACTCATAACCCTTAATCCGCCCGCTTCTGCGAAGCAGTCGGACTTCGCTCGTAACCCGTAACTGTCTAAAGCGAAACAAATTTTATTATATGGGAATGAAGTCTCAATTTTGTGCCCATTAAAAAAAGGAACATGACAAGAATAACAGTTGCAAAAGGAGACGGTATCGGACCGGAAATTATGGATGCCACGCTGGCCATTATCCAGGCTGCGGGTGCAAAAATTGAAGTGGATGAGATTCAGGTAGGTGAAAAAGTATACCTGGCCGGAAACACATCAGGAATATCCAATGAATCATGGGATATCATCCGTCGCAACAAAGTGTTTTTGAAAGCTCCCATTACCACGCCCCAGGGCGGAGGTTATAAGAGTCTGAATGTTACTACCCGTAAATTCCTCGGCCTTTATGCCAATATAAGGCCATGTATGAGTCTGCATCCTTACGTAAGTACCAAGCATCCGGTAATGAATGTGGTGATTGTACGCGAAAACGAAGAGGATCTTTATGCAGGTATCGAACACCAGCAAACTGATGAGGTAGTTCAGTGTCTGAAGCTGATCAGCCGCCCCGGTTGCGAACAAATTGTTCGTTATGCCTTTGAATATGCGAAACAGCAGAATCGCAAGAAAGTGACTTGCTTCACAAAAGACAACATCATGAAACAGACAGATGGTTTGTTTCATCAGGTGTTTGATGAAATCGCGAAGGAATATCCTGAAATAGAAAATGAACACTGGATCATCGATATTGGAGCCGCCAAGTTGGCTGATACGCCTGAGGCTTTCGATGTAATTGTGA
>JBKDJT010000203.1:0-3279 GCA_046345435.1 Bacteroidota bacterium | reverse complement strand
AATAACATGAAAAAGGTTATTTGCTCAATGATAAAATAATCCCATTTTCAAAAGTTGTAGTTGGTAAATAAAACAATTTCTTAAGTATAATTATTAACTGACCAAACAAAGCATGAAACGCGACTACTACGAAATACTGGGTGTGACAAAGTCCTCTTCTTCGGATGAAATAAAAAAGGCATACCGTAAAGTTGCCATGCAGTATCATCCTGATAAAAATCCCGGCAATAAGGAAGCAGAAGAAAAATTTAAAGAAGCGGCAGAAGCATATGAAGTATTAAGCGATGCGGATAAGCGTAGTCAATACGATCGTTTTGGCCATGCGGGTGTTGGTGGCAATGGCCGTGGTTTTGGAGGTGGGCAAGGCATGAATATGGAAGACATCTTCAGCCAGTTTGGTGATGTATTCGGAGATGATCTTTTCGGAAGTTTCTTCGGAGGTAGAAGAGGCGGTGGTGGTGGAAGTAAAAGTAGAGGTACGAGGGGAAGTAATTTAAGAGTACGTATTAAATTGAATTTTGAAGAAATAGCAAAAGGGGCTTCAAAAACTATTAAAGTAAAAAAATACATTCTATGTGACTCGTGCGGTGGTTCGGGCGCTAAGGATAAAAGCAGTATCCAGTCTTGCGGTACCTGCGGCGGATCTGGTCAGGTGAGAAGGGTACAGAATACTTTCCTCGGACAGATGCAAACAGTTACAACTTGTCCCACATGTAATGGAGAAGGGACAAGCATCACCAATAAATGTGGCAGTTGCAAAGGTGACGGAAGGGTATACGGAGAAGAAAATATCACGATAGATATCCCTGCAGGTGTGCAGGAAGGGATGCAGTTGAGCATGTCGGGTAAAGGAAATGCAGGCGAACGTGGAGGCTATCCCGGCGATTTAATTGTACAGATTGAGGAAGAAGCGCATCCGGAATTACTGCGTGACGGATTAAATGTTGTTTATGATTTACATATCTCATTTCCGGAGGCGGTATTTGGAACACAGGTTGAAGTGCCAACCATTGATGGCCGCGCAAAGCTCAAAATTCCGGCCGGCACACAAAGCGGGAAAGTCTTCAGATTAAAAGGAAAAGGATTCCCTGCCGTCCAGAGTTATGAAAAAGGTGATCAGATGGTCTATGTAAACATCTGGACTCCGCAGGACCTTACTGCTGAAGAAAAAACAATGCTGGAAAAATTGCAGTCAAGCCCTAATTTTCAACCTCATCCTGAAAAAGGTGAAAAGGGATTTTTTGAACGGATCAAGGATATGTTTAGCTGATTTATCTTATCGGTGTTCTTCCTGCTAATTTTTACTATTTTTACCAGGCAACCATTTATTGCATGAGTAATCATCCGATTTATTCCATACCAGCACGTTTCAGAAGGGTAGAAAATCTGCATATTCTTTTCTGGCTTTTAAAGGATGCATGCTGGGCTTTAAATCTTTCTATACCGGCAATGGTTATGATCATACCAACAATGGGAGCAGCAATTGTTATTACTATACAGACAAGAAAAATTATTTCAGAATTACTTCACAACCTGGCCATCATGTTTTGGATCATTGCCAACTGCACATGGATGATTGGTGAGTTTTTTGGGTGGGATGAAGGTGAGTTTGGGCTTCGTAAAATGGCTTTGTTTCCTTTTTCAGCCGGACTGGCAATTCTTGCGATTTATTATTTGCTTTATTACTTTCAGCCTTCTTTCAGAAACAAGGTTCTCAGGCAGGCAGACCAGGTGCTGGAGAAAGAAAAAGAGAGAGTATAAAGCAGATCTGCCAATATCCTTTTCCCTGCTCTCTTTTCAGGCACTATCTTTGTTGCCCTTACGGATTTATCAATTTAAATTGACAAGCCGGGAATAAAAATCATTATTAATTATGTTCAGAACACATACCTGTGGTGAATTACGTTTAGCAGATGCCGGTAAAGAAATAATACTCGCCGGATGGGTGCAGACAATCCGAAAGTTTGGCAGTATCACATTCGTTGACCTGCGCGATCGTTATGGCATCACACAGCTTTTATTCGGAGAGGAATTAAATGATCAATTGACTCAGCAATCACTCGGTCGTGAATATGTTCTACAGGTAAAAGGTATCGTGCGTGAAAGGAGTAATAAAAATCCGCAATTGTTAACCGGCGATATAGAACTGGAAGTAAAGTCTTATACGATTCTCAATCAGTCAGCTGTACCTCCTTTTACCATTCAGGATGATACCGATGGTGGCGATGATTTGCGTATGCGTTATCGCTTCCTTGATTTAAGAAGAAACGCCGTCAGAAAAAATATTGAATTGAGGTATGCGGTAAACAGAGCAGCCCGAAATTATCTTCATCAGAACGGATTTATGGATATCGAAACGCCGTTTCTGATTAAATCTACACCGGAAGGCGCCCGCGATTTTGTGGTACCCAGCAGGATGAATCCGGGAGAGTTTTATGCATTACCTCAAAGTCCACAAACTTTCAAACAGTTGCTGATGGTAAGTGGATACGATCGTTATTATCAGATCGTAAAGTGCTTCAGGGATGAAGATTTACGCGCCGACCGTCAGCCTGAATTCACACAGATCGATTGTGAAATGGCTTTTGTGGAGCAGGAAGATATTCTGGAGATGTTTGAGGGAATGATCAAATCGATTTTCAAAGAAGTAAAAGGAATCGACTATACGGAACCGGTAGAGCGTACAACCTGGGAAGAAGCGATGTGGCAGTACGGAAATGATAAGCCCGATATTCGGTTTGGGATGAAACTTTGTAACCTGAAGTTCCCTCAACATACTTTCCCTTCGAAAGAGAATATTTCGTCACTGGTAGACAATGCAGGATTTCAGGTGTTTGATAGCGCAGAGACCGTACTTGCAATTGCGGTTCCGGGCTGCAGTGAATATTCTCGCAAACAACTGGATGAACTGACAGAGTGGGTAAAGCGTCCGCAGATTGGAATGAAGGGTCTTGCATATATACGCTATAACGCAGACGATACATGCAAAAGCAGTATTGATAAGTTTTACAGTGAAGAAAGATTAAAGCAAATTGTGAAAGCAGTTAATGCATCACAAGGAGATCTTATTTTAATTCTTGCCGGTGCTGAAGAACGAACAAGAAAAGCAATGAGTGAACTGCGTCTTGAATTGGCAGAGCGGCTTGGGCTGAGAAAAAAAGAAGATTATCGCCTTTTGTGGGTGTTAGACTTTCCGTTGTTTGAATATGCGGAAGAAGAGAATAGATGGGTTGCGCGACATCATCCGTTTACATCTCCCAAACCGTTGCAGATAGAAAC
>JBKDJT010000202.1:0-8644 GCA_046345435.1 Bacteroidota bacterium | reverse complement strand
GAGAACTTCTCTGCGTTTATCTCTTTTTCTCATTTCTCTGCGCCAAAAGAAAATGAGCTAATGTGCTAATTAGCTAATGGGATAATTTAAACCAAAGAACCAATAACAACTAATAACTAACAACTACTGCTATTCTCTCCTAAACGAAATTTCTTTGGTCGTTGTATTACCTGCCACATCCTCTGCAATTATTTTCAGCACATGATTACCTGCCGGACAATGCTCATCAATACGATAACGGAATACCGGACCCGTTCCGGTAAACATCACCCAGTATCCATCTATTTCTGCCCGAAAACGATATATCTTCTGCAGGTTATCATTCACCGTACATGTAATGGTCTGCCCTTTTGTTACAATAGCTCCTTCGGATATGCCCGTTAAAGTTATAACAGGTGGCTGTTCATCAATCTCAAGACGAAACTCTCCAAAATCTCGGAATTTGGCTTCATACCAGTTTTTCACCATATTGGTTTTGCGAATATCTTTCTTGCCCTTTCCTTCTCTGATCATGACCACTCTTTCTGCCTGCTTTTGATTTAATATTTTGTTTGCTTTGATTCGAATGATCAGTGAATCATGAACAGGTATTGATTGATTATGCAATACGTGAATACGGGACATGCCGGAAGCATAAGGCTTTGATTGGTAAACAAAACGAAACGCATCGTAAAAAGCCCGATCAGAGGAGAAAAACTGAAGATCCTCATTTTCAAATACATTCACCTGGTTCGGTAACATAAAACGACTATCCTTCCCGGAATTTGTATTTATTTCAAGAGGATTGTCAACACGTAGGGCACATTGAAACACCGAAGTATTTCCATTCGGGTCTTTCACTTCTATCCTAAGTTGATGTTCATCCTTCTCCAGCTCTAAAACACCATCCTCCTTCTTATAATAAATTGGCAGCCGATCGCCGGGCAATGGTGTGAGGTGCTGAAAATAAGAGCCTGTTGTAGAGTGAAGGCGATAATCGATGTGAGCATTCAGATAACGTGTTTGCTGATAGCTGATGCCATCCATCTGAAAGCCGGAGACGGGAAAATCATCCAGGTATGCAACTGCTTCATAAATTCCGTTTTGATTGGGTACCCCGGTAATTTCATCTGTCGCAACAATTGCAAGACTGATTCTTCTGGAACTTACATTTAATACATTCCCTTGTATAATGTATTCGCCACCCGCTTTCACAGGAGAAATTATTTTGGGAGTCTGTTCATAAGTGCTTTTGTTTCGATCATAGATCGCAATTTTAGTGATGACCGGTGGCGTGTTGTCGGCAACAGGATGAAAAAAGAGCGGGTTCACACAAGCATCATCATCTGTCCTTCTGATTTCGTAATGTACATGCGGACCGGCAGATGCACCTGTATTTCCGCTATAACCGATGAAATCACCCTTTTTGACCTTCAGCATATTTTTATCAAAATCCACATCTCCCTTCCAGCTTTCGTTGGCATACTGACCTTCTTCAAGGGCCGATTCCATAAATACTGCAAAGCTGTTCATGTGCGCGTAAAGGGTAGTATAACCATTCGGATGACTCAGATAAATCGCGTTGCCAAAACCCGATGGATCAATTCTCAATTTCGACACCCATCCATCAGCCGGAGCATAAACCGGCAGGTTTTCCCTTCTTTCGGTGAAAAGATCCAGTCCCATATGGAAATGATTCGGGCGCATTTCGCCGAAATTGGCATTCAAGCGGAGGGGGATGTTTAAGGGATATCGAAAATAATTTGAAGGATAATCTCTTTTGGGAAATAGCTGAGCATATAAAAAACAGGATAACATCTGTAAGCAAATAACAGCCAAAAACTTCTTCATGATGCAAAAGTACAGCCGTGATAGAATAACAAACAATGATCGTGTGTAAGAAAATCAAGCAAGCAATCCTTCAATCCAATATTTTTGCACCCAAATTCCGGACATGCCTAGAGATCATTCTATCAAATCAATATTAATTGTTGGAAGCGGACCTATTATCATCGGACAAGCCTGCGAATTTGATTATTCAGGCAGTCAGGCTGCAAGAAGTTTACGAGAAGAAGGCATTAAAGTCATTCTAATTAATAGCAATCCTGCTACCATCATGACAGATCCAATGATGGCAGATAAGGTATATCTGCTGCCATTGACTGTTGAAAGCATTGAACAGATACTCGAAGAAAATCAGATTGATGCAGTACTTCCGACTATGGGAGGACAAACAGCACTAAACCTTTGTAAAGAGGCAGATGAGCTGGGTGTTTGGGAAAAATACGGAGTGCGTATGATAGGTGTTGATGTGAAAGCTATTGACACAGCAGAAGACCGTGAGAAGTTCCGTCAATTGATGCTTGAAATAGGTGTAGGTGTTGCGCCTTCAAAAGTAGCCAACTCATTACTCGAAGGAAAAGAATTTGCACAACAGATAGGGGTTCCTCTTGTAATTCGTCCTTCTTTTACATTGGGTGGAACCGGAGGAGGTTTTGTAAATACAAAAGAAGAATTGGATGCAGCACTCGAGCGCGGATTACAGGCAAGCCCGATCCACGAAGTACTTGTAGAAAAAGCGCTGATCGGATGGAAAGAATATGAACTGGAATTGTTACGTGATAAAAATGACAATGTTGTCATCATCTGTACCGTTGAGAATTTCGATCCGATGGGCGTTCATACCGGCGATAGCATCACAGTTGCACCGGCAATGACACTGAGTGATACTGCTTTTCAGAATATGCGCAACATGGCAATCAAAATGATGCGATCTCTTGGCAATTTCGCAGGTGGATGTAATGTACAGTTTGCACTGAATCCGGAAACGGAAGAAATCATCTCTGTTGAAATCAATCCGCGTGTAAGCCGTTCTTCTGCGCTTGCCAGTAAAGCAACAGGATATCCAATTGCTAAAATAGCAGCCAAGCTAGCCATTGGATATACACTGGATGAACTAAAAAATCAGATCACGCAAACAACTTCCGCCTACTTTGAACCTGCTCTGGATTATGTAATCGTAAAAATGCCAAGATGGAATTTCGATAAATTCAAAGGAGCAGATGATCGTTTGGGATTACAGATGAAAAGTGTCGGCGAAGTAATGGCGATCGGACGCAGTTTTACAGAAGCCGTTCAAAAGGCATGTCAAAGTTTGGAGAATAATGCTGTGGGATTAGGTTATTACGGACAAAGTGTAAAAAAATCGGAAGAGCTTATTGAATACATCAAGATTCCGAAATGGGATCGCATCTTCCGTATTAAAGATGCTCTGATGGCCGGTGTGAGTGTGAAAACAATTGTCGAAGCAACCAAAATAGATCGCTGGTTCATCTATCAGATTCAGGATATTGTAAATATGGAGAAGGAGTTGTCTCGTTACGATATAGATACTCTACCTTCTGATTTACTGAAAACTGCCAAACGCATGGGATTCGGTGATGAACAGATTGCTCGAATTATCAAAGGTGATGTTAGTGAAGAGGAGATCTATGAAAAAAGAAAAGCACTCGGTATCACAAGAGTTTACAAA
Source organism: Bacteroidota bacterium (assembly GCA_046345435.1). Classification (GTDB taxonomy): domain Bacteria; phylum Bacteroidota; class Bacteroidia; order Chitinophagales; family Chitinophagaceae; genus Lacibacter. Next base: position 5,133 of record JBKDJT010000202.1, on the reverse strand, counting down.
ATGGTAGATACCTGCAGTGCGGAATTTGAAGCAAAGACTCCTTATTTCTACAGCACATTTGAATAACTAAAACATCATTAAGAAAATAAATTCTCCACTTCATAGCATTAAAAAATGGCAAACACAGTGCTTCATAATGAGTCAATCCCTACCAACGCAAAAAAAATCATTGTTTTAGGCAGTGGTCCAAACCGGATTGGTCAGGGTATTGAATTTGATTACTGTTGCGTGCACGGGCTTCTTGCCATTAAAGAAGCAGGTTACGAAGCCATCATGGTGAACTGTAACCCGGAAACTGTGAGCACCGACTTTGATATGGCAGACAAGCTTTATTTTGAACCGGTTAACTGGGAACATCTTTGGGAAATCATTGAATTGGAAAAACCTTATGGCGTCATTGTACAATTGGGCGGACAAACCGCACTCAAGCTTGCAAAAAGATTGCACGAAAAAGGAATTCGCATCATCGGATCTTCATTTGAATCGATGGATATTGCCGAAGACCGCGGACGTTTTAGTGATTTGCTGAAAGAGCTTGAAATACCATATCCTAAATACGGTACAGCATATACAACCGATGATGCGATGGAAGTGGCGAAGGAAGTGGGCTATCCGGTGCTTGTGCGTCCGAGTTATGTACTCGGAGGTCAGCGTATGCGCATCGTAATCAATGATGATGAACTGGAAAAAGCAGTGCTGAGTCTGATCAAACATCTTCCCGGTAATAAAATATTGATTGATCATTTTCTGGATCGTTGTCAGGAAGCAGAAATAGATGCGATATACGACGGAGAAAACTTTCACATCATGGGTGTGATGGAGCATATTGAGCCTGCCGGTATTCATAGTGGCGACAGTCATGCTGTGCTTCCGGAGTTTAATCTGACACCGCTTGTAGTAACAACAATGGAAGAATATGCAAAACGCATTGCGAAAGCGCTTGATATCCGCGGGTTGATCAACATTCAGTTTGCCATTAAAGACGGAAAAGTTTATGTGATCGAAGCCAATCCGCGTGCATCACGCACAACTCCTTTCATTGCAAAAGCTTATCAGATTCCTTATCTCAATATTGCTACCAAAATCATGCTTGGCGTGAACAAGCTGACCGATTTCACATACGAGAAAAAGCTGGAAGGATACGCCATTAAAGAACCGGTATTCAGTTTCAATAAGTTTCCCAATGTAAATAAAGAGCTTGGGCCGGAGATGAAAAGTACCGGCGAAGCCATTCGTTTCATTAAAACATTACGTGATCCATGGTTCCGTCAATTGTACAAAGACAGAAGCATGTATCTCAGTAAATAATTTCAATCCTTTTCCTTTAATATTTGCGGATTAAACCTTCGCACAAATAACGATTTGCTGTTTTCATTGCATTATGTTTGGTATGCTGACGCCAACTAATGCAACCGATCTGGAAAAACACACCGCTGCTTCGGATTCTATTGCCACTCATAACAGGTATTTTACTTGAATGGTATCTGTCTTACAGCTATCTGATCATTACATTAATAGGATGTGCAGGAGTTTTTATTTACTGGATTTATGCTTTTTCTTCCGTCAATATCAAATACAAGCTATGGCCATTAAACGGGTTAAGCATTCATCTGATAGTCATAGCAGCAGGAATGGCGCTCTGTAAAAACAATCATCCGTCTTACCTACTAAAAACACCATCAACACAATTACAAAAATTTATTTGTTTCATTCAGTTAACAGAACCTCCTGAAGAAAAAGAAAAAACATACAAGTATGAAGGAAGCATTCTTTTATATGGTTACAACGATACACTTAATAAAACAAAGATTCCTGTTTATCTCTATCTAAGAAAAGACTTCATTGTTAGACCGCCTTCTTATGGCCAGGTAATCATTACGGAGAAGACACCAGAAGAAATACTCAACAAAGGCAATCCGGGCGGTTTTGACTTTCATCATTTTTCAAAAGTCAAAGGCTTCCGTTATCAGTTATTTTTGAATGAAAATGAATTTAAGATTGACAGCAGCCTTTTTAAACCGGGATGGAGAAGTGCTCTTTTCACCATCCGAGACAACATCATCTCCCAAATAAAAAAATATATTCCTGACAAACAACGTGCCGGACTTGCCGAAGCGCTGCTAATCGGCTACAGAGAAGATCTAGATAAATCATTACTGAAAGCCTATACACGCACCGGCATTGTACACATCATCGCCATCAGCGGCATGCATCTGGGTTTAATTTTTGCACTGCTAAATCTGTTGCTTTCTCCGCTTGACCATATCAGGCAAACCCGTCTCCTAAAACCCATTCTTGTTATTTCACTTATTTGGATTTTCACACTACTCACCGGCGCCGGCGCTTCCATTGTGAGAGCCGCAGTGATGTTCAGCTTCATCACCTTAGGGCAACAAATAAACCGAAAAACAAGTTTGCTAAACAGCTTGTGTAATTCAGCCTTTGTTTTATTACTCTACGATCCTTTCCTTCTCTGGGATATCGGCTTTCAACTCTCTTATGCTGCAGTGGGAAGCATCGCAATTTTTTATCAACCCATTCGCTCACTTATCAAACCCAATAACAAACTGCTGCTGCATTTTTGGGAACTCGTTGCCGGTACGCTTGCAGCGCAGCTCATTACTACGCCATTGTGCCTTTATCATTTTCATCAGTTCCCAAATCTGTTTCTTGCAGCCAACCTGGTAGCCGTTCCGCTAAGTACCCTCATTTTATATGGGCTCATCGCCACCGCTTCTTTTGGCTGGATGCCCTCCATCTCATCCTTTACAGGAAAAACAACAGACGCTCTACTGCGTTGGATGAACAATTGGGTAGAATGGCTTAATGCCTTTCCTTTTGCAACAACGGAAGGCATTATTATTTCAGGCATTGAATTCATATTCCTATATGGTATCATTTTCGGATTGTTTTGGTGGTGGCAGAAAAAACAAAATCTCGGTTTGATAACCGCTCTATCATTCATTATCTTTTTTTGGCTTTATAATATCCTTCAGCAATTCAATCAAAATCGTCAATCAACCCTTCGCGTCTATCAGTTGAAAAATAAAACAGCAGTAGAATTGGTATCAGGAGGTAAAAATATATCTGTGGGGAAACAAAGAAGAGCTGGATGGGCTTTTAAAAAAAGACAGCGTTGTTTATCTCGCACAAGAGTTTCATCAATTAAAAAAGTATCCCACTCATCTCATAGGCGAAGCAGGTGGCACCATCGCACTTAAGAACAAAACAATAGGATTCATTAACCGGGGAATGAAAACTGAACAACTTGATAGTTGTGATTTAATGATCATCACCCAAAATCCTAAAATCGCATTGGAAGCAATTGTTCAAAAAACAGGCTGCAGGCAGATAGTGGCCGACAATACAAACAGTTATAAAAATCTTAGCTTATGGAAAAGAAAAGCAGATGAAATGAATATTTCTTTTTTTTCAACCAAAGAAAGAGGTGTTTTTGAGTTGTGTTGGTAGTGCATCGGCTTTACCTTTGCGGCGATTTAAAAGAAGAATGATTTCATCACAAAAAGCCTCCCCTCTCCAATGAAAAAGATTCAATCTGCGCTAATTTCTGTTTTTTACAAAGATGGCCTGGAGCCGCTTGTGCGGTTGCTGAACGAGCACAATGTGCGTATTTTCTCTACGGGCGGCACCCAGCAGTTTATTGAGGCTTTAAATATTCCGGTCGTTTCTGTTGAGTCGCTTACCTCCTATCCTTCCATTCTTGGCGGACGAGTCAAAACCCTGCACCCTGCTGTATTTGGCGGCATTCTGGGTAAACGTTCTGATGATCAACACCTGAATGAAATGAAACAATATAATATTCCTGAAATGGATCTGGTGATTGTTGATCTATATCCGTTTGAAGAAACAGTAGCAAATACAAAAGACGAATCAGCGATCATTGAAAAAATAGATATCGGCGGCCCATCTATGATTCGTGCTGCCGCAAAGAATCATGCGGATGTACTGGTAATTGCAGCGAAAAAAGATTATGCGGAAGCTGAACAAATTATACGAGCGCAGAATGGTGCAACATCACTTGAACAACGCAGAAAATTTGCTATTAAAGCGTTTGATGTATGTACCTCCTATGACACTGCCATTTCAAATTACTTTCATCAAAAGGATATTCCGGGTGCTTTTGGAAAAGAAGAGAAAGTATTGCGTTATGGAGAAAACCCTCACCAGCAGGCAAGTTATTTCGGAAACATAGAAGAGTTATTTATTCAGAAAGCCGGGAAAGAATTATCCTTTAATAATCTCGTGGATGTAGATGCAGCGATGCAGCTGGGAGCAGAATTCGGAATCAATTCGGAAGGAAAAGTATTTTTCTCCATCATCAAACATACCAATGTATGCGGAGCTGCGATCAGAAAAACAACTAAGGATGCCTGGAAAGCAGCCTTGGCGGGAGACCCCGAAAGTGCATTTGGCGGAATTTTATTTTGCAACGGCACCATCGATCTCGCAACGGCAGAACAAATTCAGGAGATTTTCTTTGAGGTACTTATAGCGCCTGCTTTTGAGCCTGCAGCATTTGAACTGTTACAGAAAAAGAAAAACCGCATCTTACTTGAATTAAAACAATTTCCTTCATCGAATACACAAACAAGATCTCTCCTTAATGGCGTTCTTACACAGACAAATGACGCCGAGTTGATCAAGGAATGGAGCGAACAGGGAGGAAGAGAAAGCACTGACGATGAAAAGAAAGACCTTCATTTTGCAAACATCCTTTGCAAACATTTGAAGTCCAATGCCATTGCCCTTGTAAAAAACGAGCAACTGATTGGCAAAGGTTGCGGACAAACAAGTCGGATTGATGCGCTAAGACAATCCGTTGAAAAAGCACGTCAATTTTCTTTTGATCTCAACGGTGCCGTGCTTGCAAGTGATGCCTTTTTCCCTTTCGATGATTGTGTGAAAATGGGACACACTGCAGGCATAACAGCATTTATACAGCCCGGAGGATCTATCCGCGATAAAGATTCGGTTGATTACTGCAAACAAAATGGCCTTGCGCTTGTTGTAACGGGTGCAAGACATTTTAAGCATTGAGCAGGAAGAAGTTACGGGTTACGTGTTATGAGTTACGGGTGTCTGTAACAAAACAGAAAGTTCGTTTGTTCGGAA
>JBKDJT010000201.1:0-9726 GCA_046345435.1 Bacteroidota bacterium | reverse complement strand
CAATTACAGAGCCTGCGTGTATCACAACATTATTCCCGATTCTTACATGATCATAAATGGTAACATTAGGATGAATGATGCAGCCTGATCCAATTTCAACACCCGACCCTATAAAACAACCGGGTTGAATAACTGTGTCTTTCCCGATTACGGCATCTGCGCTGATTAGATTCTGTGCCACCACAAAAGGCCTGAAATAAGAAACAATTTTGAGATAAGCTTCAAAAGGTTCATCACAAACAAGCAACGCTTTTCCCACAGGCACATCGGTTTCGCTATTAATGATGATAATATCTGCGGCAGAATTGAGACAGGTTTGATAATATTTCGGATGATCAACAAATACGAGATCTCCTGCTTCCACTTTGTGAATTTCATTGATACCGCTTGCGCAGATATCTTTTTCTCCAATGATTTTTGCATCAATCAGTTCAGCAATACGGCTAATAGCAACCGGAGCAGGGAACTTCATATCGGTTTATTTTTTTCAAAGTTACACTCCTTTTCGCTTGTATTTGTTTGTTGCTGTCTTTGATTTTATCAATGAAATAGCGATTACGAAAATTCTACTCCAACTGATATTGTCTTTCAGGCTATTCTATATGATCATTAATAACTATAACTATTCGCGTATTAAAAAAGATTGTTTTTATAAGATTTTGAACGTAATGATTACAATAACCTTCATTGTGTTTTCATTCATTCAAGCTATAAACATGATGATTAAATATTGTTTTGCTTCATCCTTTTCCACAAACAACTTTAAAATGTGAATAAAAAAGATGAAAAAATTTTTATTTATGAAAGAAATTGTTTTTAATATTGTGAAGGGAATTTAATTATTCCCGGTACTTACTAACCCATCCATGATAAAAGCTCGGTTTTTTCCGGGCTTTTTTATTTTACTTCATTTACACTTTTTCCTTTCTGTTTTCTTATGATTTGATGTACACTATAAAATGATTACATTGCTGAAAATTACTGTATGCTTAAATCAATGACAGGTTTTGCCAGAGTGGAAGAAATGGCAGGTGAAAAAAGTTTTCTGATTGAAATCAAGTCGCTCAATGGCAAACAATTTGAGTTGAACATGAAGCTTACTCCATTGCTGAAACCTTATGAAATCGCTTTGCGTCAGATGATTTCCGAGCATTTGCAAAGAGGGTCAGTAGAGTGTACCATTGCTTTAAAACAAAACGGTGGATCCAGTTCAATTACCATTAATCAGGATGTTGCGAAATTGTATTTTGCTCCATTAAGACAGATGGCAGAAGAACTAGATATCAAAGTAAGTGAGTATATCCTTGCTGCTTTGTTGCGATTGCCGGATGTGGTTGTTCCAAATACAGAAGTGCTTTCAAAAGAGGAATATGCTGCTTTTGAAAAAAGTTTCAGAAGTGCAATTACAAAGCTGGATGAACATCGGCAATCGGAGGGACTTTCACTTGAAAAAGATTTAAGGACGCGGATTGAGAATATTCTCGCCTATCAGGAAAAAGTAGAGGAGATAACACCCTTGCGTCAGCACCGAATGAAAGATGAGCTTCGCAAGAAAATTGAAGAGCAGGTGGGTAAAGAACGCCTTGATCCGAATCGCTTCGAGCAGGAGATGATCTACTATATTGAAAAAATTGACATCAGCGAAGAACAGGTTCGACTTAGAAACCATTGTGATTATTTCCTGAATATTTTACAGGATTCCGATTCTTCCAAAGGGAAAAAACTTGGTTTTGTGCTGCAGGAGATTGGCAGAGAGATTAACACAACCGGTTCAAAAGCCTATGATTCCGATATTCAAAAGCTGGTAGTGTTGATGAAAGACGAACTAGAAAAGGCCAAAGAACAGGTATTAAACGTCCTCTGATATAACGGAGCAAGATCAGAGAAAGGATGTATTTTTGATTATGCTTTTCAGACTTATTTATTGTACAGCACTGTATTTCATTTTTGTTTCCTTCTCTTCTTGCGGGAAGCTGGATGCCTATGAAAACAACATCACCATACCACAATACAAGTGGACAAGCAGCTTTGAGCCGGTATTCAATTTTGAAATAACTGATACTGCTTCTTTATACCGATCTTATCTTTTACTTCGTCATACACATGCCTACGCTTATAAAAATATATGGGTCGAGTTATACAGTCGCCAGCCGGGAGACAGCACCTTTCAATCTGCTAAATTTGAGCTCACCCTGCAGAAAGCAGACGGACAATGGCTCGGTTCGGGCTTTTCAGATATTTGGGAAATACGTTATCCGCTGTTCTCCGATTTACGATTTCGTAAAAAAGGCACTTACACTTTAAGGATGAAACAGATTATGCGTGATGATCCTCTGGAAAACATCATGAGCGCGGGAATCAGAATTGAAAAAATACAACGCTGATGTTGTCTTCTTCCCATAAAAAAAATTCCCGCCAATTCACTTTTCTGTTCTGGATTCTGCTTACTTATGTGATTGCCGCACTTGTTTGGTGGTTTATCTCTCTGGAGAAACAAAACAGAGAAATGACGGATTTGCGACTCAGTCGAATCGATCAATTTGAAGACAGAGAGACGAATGCCGCCATTATTTTAAACCAACAGAAAAGAAATACCACAAAATATGTTGCCGAAGGCATCACATTTCTTGTTCTGATACTTATCGGAGCCTACTTTGTTTATCGTGCTATCAGAAGGCAAATGCATTATGCCGCAGTACAAAGAAATTTTATGATGGCAATCACCCATGAGTTAAAAACACCTATTGCGGCAGCCCGGCTAAGTGTGGAAACGCTTCTATACCGCGATTTAAAACCTGAACAGCAAAAAAAGTTTTTACATAGTGCGCTTGCTGAAACAGATCGCCTGAATAGCTTAACTAGTAACATCCTTCTTGCCGCACAGATGGAAGAAAAAACCTATCATGCGTCAAAAGAAAACCTGGATCTTTCTTTGCTTGTAAATAAGGTTGCAGACGATTACACCAGGCGCTTTCCCGAACGAAAAATCCAAAAGCAAATAGAAGACCGCTTAATGTTACATGGCGATCCTGTGCTTCTTGAAATGGTGTTCAGTAACCTCATTGAGAATGCCTTAAAATATACGCCAAAAGATAAACCTGTCCTTGTTGTTCTTAAAAAAGAGAATGAACAAATTGTTGGAATGGTTTATGACGAAGGCCCCGGAATTCCTGATACTGAAAAAGAAAAAATATTTGAAAAATTTTATCGGGGAGGAGATGAGGCTACGCGCAAAACAAAGGGAACAGGTCTTGGTCTTTATTTAGCCAGAAAAATAACAGAAGCGCATCAGGGAACTGTTTTTGTAAAAGATCATTCTCCTTCAGGAAGTATTTTTGTAGTTCAATTTAAATAGATGCAGCAGTCGGCAGCACATATCTTACTGGCAGAGGATGAAGAACATCTTCAGGAAGCGCTGAAGCTGAATCTGGAGATGGAGGGATATGAAGTGACTGTTGTAAGCGATGGCCTTGCTGTGCTTAAAGAAGTGGAAGCACAATATTTCGATTTAATCATTATGGATATCATGATGCCCGAATTAGACGGCATCAGTACGATACAGGCTATTCGACTCAACCACAGAGAAATTCCCATACTGATCCTTAGCGCCAAGAATGCTTCTGCTGACCGCGTAGCTGGATTAAAAACAGGCGCCGACGATTACCTCACCAAGCCCTTTAATCTGGAGGAGTTATTACTGAGGGTGGAAAAGTTGATTCGGAGAAACCAGCAAATACAGCAAAAGCAAACAACATCAGAATTTTATTCCTTCGGTGATAACAGAATTGATTTCAAAGCGCAGTCTGCTGTTAATTACAAAGGAGAAACCATTGCATTGAGTAAAAAGGAGGTGATGCTGTTGCAACTGTTGACAGAAAATGCCAATCAGGTTGTAACGAGAGAAAAGATTTTAAGGGTTGTATGGGGATACCAGGTTTATCCCACTACAAGAACAATTGATAATTTTATTCTTAGTTTCAGAAAATACTTTGAGCCCGACAGCCGTCATCCGATTTACTTCCATTCTATAAGAGGAGCCGGCTACCGCTTTGTGCCTGAATAAGGAGTATCTTCATTTACAGGTCACCAAGCTGAGGGCGAATCAATATTTCTTCCACGCAGGCTTGCGGCGTGAGTCTGGAAGCAGCAAAAACCATTTTTGCAATATCATCAGCTTCCATAATTCTGCGTGAGCTGTTGTCATAATCTCCCCAGGAGTCTGTTAACACCGCCCCCGGAAATACAGTTGTTACTTTAATTAAAAAAGGCTTTAACTCTTCGCGCAGATTTTTACTGAATCCGTTTAGTGCATATTTACTGATGCTGTATGCTCCTCCATTGGCATAAGCTTTTAAAGCAGCAATAGAAGAAATGTTGAATATATGTCCGCGTGAACCATCTGCATCACTTTGATTCATCATTGCGGGCAACAGTTTTCGTGTGAGATGATAAGCCGCGTATAAATTCAGCGACAGCATTTGGTCCAATGCTCCTTCGGGCTCATTGTGAACACTTCCGGGCACAAAGGTTCCTGCATTGTTGATCAGGATATCAATTGGCGTTTTAAGCTCCAGTAACCATTCACCTATTTTTTCAGCACCTTCTTTACCACTTAGGTCTTCTGCGTTGTATTTAACCTCAACATTGGGAAAAGCACCGGATATTTCTTCAGCTGTTTTTCGGAGGGCGTCTTCATTTCTTGCACAGAGCCTCAGGTGATAGCCTTCAGAAGCAAAAAGCGTTGCCATGGCTTTACCCATCCCCCTGCTTGCACCGGTGATGATTACATATTTGTTTTTTGACAGTATGTCTTTTTGCATAGGAAAGAATTTTTATTTGATCATTCATTTTTTTCTCGACTTAAATCGCTCTATTGCCTCTTTTGTAAAATCAGATAAAACAAGCTTGCCACTAATTGCCGCCCTTTCCTTTAATAACTCATTCCAGCCTTCGGTTCCGCCCCAGAAAATATTTTTCAATGCAGACATTGCGTCCGGACTATAAGAGGCAAGCTTCTCGCTTAGCGTGTTGATTGCTTTATCCAGAGATGCTTCATCGGGATGTACTTCTGCAAACAATCCTTTTTCTCTTGCCCATTCTGTATTTCGCCAGTTAGACGCATCTATACAAAGTTGCATGAAAGCAGTATTCCCAATTCGTCTTTCAACAACCGGCCCGATTACAAAAGCACCGATGCCAATAGCCAGTTCGCTTAGTTTGATAGATGCTTTCTCGGTTGCCAGTGCATAGTCGCAGGCTGCAGCAAGTCCAACACCACCTCCGACACATTTATCATGAATGCGTCCAATAACCAGTTTCGGACATTGTCTTAGCGCGTTGATGACATTTGCAAACCCGCTGAAAAAGGCAAACCCATCAGTTTCATTATCAAGTTGTGTTAATTCTTTAAAAGAGGCTCCCGCACAAAAAGCCTGGTTTCCTTTCGACTGCAGAATTACGATGCGTACATCTTTGTTTTCTCCTGCGGCTTTAATTTCATCAGTCAGCCGGGATAGCATTGCAGAGGGAAAAGAGTTGCCTTGTTCGTGGTGAAATTCAATCCTTAGAATTCCGTTGTCCAGCGAAGTTTCTATTGTTCCGCCTTCGAAAGTATAAGTCATAACCAAAGTGAAATATTAACAATAAACGTTATACAAATGTAATTGTAATAAAACGGATGAAAGCGCTTCGTGAAAAATTGTTGATGGGCTAAAAAAAATCCCCTCTGTTACAGAGGGGATGTATAAATAGTTTTAGAAGCAGATTATCCGAGGGCAACTCTTTTAAAGGCCTGTACTTTTAGATCGCCGGCACTTTTCAGATATTCACCTACACTCTTAGATCCATCTTTCACGAATGCCTGAGCAAGAAGTGTTTGTTCTTTGAAGAAGGCATTCATTTTACCTTCAGCAATTTTCGCAATCATCTCTTCAGGCTTGCCTGCCATTTTAGGATCTTGCTTCATCAATTCGATGATGATTTCTCTTTCGCGTGAAACAACATCTGCAGGTACACTTTCAGCATCCACTGCAACAGGGTTCATTGCTGCGATTTGCATGGCAATATCTTTTCCTGTTTCTGCAGCTTCTTTGTCTAACCCAACGAGAACACCCATGCGGTTTGCACCATGAATATAAGAAGCTACATAAGGAGCTTCGATGCGCTCAAACTTGGATACACCGATTTTCTCACCGATCGCTGCAAGTTTATCATTAATGAGGTCTGATACTTTTGCACCGTTGATTGTTACTTCATTCAACTCTTCAGCTGATTTGACATTGTTTTCAACTGCAGCATTTGCAATAGACTGAGCAAAAGCAACAAAGTCAGTATTCTTGGAAACGAAATCTGTTTCGCAGCTGATGCAAACGATAAAACCTGTTTTGTTGTCGGCGCTTGTTTGTGCAATAACCACACCTTCTTTGGCTTCACGATCGCTGCGTTTTGCTGCAACTTTCTGTCCTTGCTTGCGCAGCCAGTCGATCGCTGCTTCAAAATCTCCGTTTGTTTCAGTGAGGGCTTTGCGGCAGTCCATCATCCCTGCGCCGGTTGCCTGACGAAGTTTGTTGATGTCCTGTGCACTTATAGTTACTGTAGACATAAATAGTTTAATTAATAATGATCAATAAATAATAAACCGGAATAAAGATTATCTGGAAGCCGGTCTTCTCTGGCCACCACCTCCGCCGGTTGTACGACGTTTGGGACCACCACCACCTGCTCCACGTCCACCACCACGGCGTTCACCTTTTTCGCGTCCTTCTTCAGCACCTACATCGAAGCGAGGTCCTTTATCAACTACTTCTTCTGTTTCATCCTCTTCTGATTTTTCAGCCTGACGTTCAGCAAGACCTTCAGCAATTGCTGCAGTGATGTATTGAGTAATGATCGCGATTGATTTGGTTGCATCGTCGTTGCCGGGGATGAAGTAGTCTACCTTGTTCGGGTCACAGTTTGTATCAACCACACCGAAAGTAGTTACACCAAGACGTTTTGCTTCTGCAAGTGCAATATGCTCGTGCCCGATATCAACAAGAAATAATGCTGCCGGAAGGCGACCCATGTTAGCGATACCGCCCAGTACTTTTTCCATTTTGTCCTTGTCGCGTGTAAGCTGCAGTCTTTCCTTTTTGGTGATGCTGTCGAAGCTTCCGTCGTTCAGCATTTTTTCGATGCTCTGCGTTTTCTTCACGCTCTTACGAACAGTGTTGAAGTTGGTAAGCATTCCACCCAACCAGCGATCAGTTACATAAGGCATGTTTACTTTCTGTGCAGATTCGGTTACAATTTCCTTTGCCTGCTTTTTGGTAGCGACAAAGAGAATTTTCTTACCGCTTTTCGCCATTTGTTTCATAATGGCTGCAGTTTCCTGCAAACCTTCAACGGTTTTGTTGAGGTCGATAATGTGGATCCCTTTTTTCTCAGCAAAAATGTAAGGTAACATTTTGGGGTTCCACTTTTTCTTAAGATGACCGAAGTGTACACCTGCTTCCAAAAGCTGCTGTTGTAGAGAAGTATTATTTTCCATTTTAATTGTATAATCTTTTGATAAATAAAATATCGCTGTTCTTTGAAATTAACGTTTAGAGAACTGGTAGCTTCTGCGGGCTTTTTTCTTACCAAACTTCTTACGTTCTACGCCGCGCGGATCACGTTTCAGTAAACCGGCAGCTTTCAGTGCAGGACGCAGTTCTGGATTTACTTCAAGAAGCGCACGGGCAACACCAAGCTTTGCTGCTTCTGCCTGACCTTTGATTCCGCCACCGCCTGCAGTGATTTTGATGTCATATTTATCGAGCCCTTCCACAACTTTCAACGGAGCTTCGATTTGGTTTTGTAAATAAACAAGCGTGAAATAATCCTTGTAATTTTTGTCGTTCACAGTAATGTTGCCATTGCCTTTATTGATGAAGACACGAGTGATGGCTTCTTTCCGGCGGCCTACTGCATTTTTTTGCTTTTCCATTTATAGTAATTTGATGAGAATGAATTAGAATTTCAGTTCCTTGGGTTGTTGTGCTCCGTGTGGATGCTCGCTGCCGGCATAAACAAAGAGTTTCTTGTACATTTTTCTGCCCAGACGATTTTTGGGAAGCATGCCTTTTACCGCTCTTTCAATCACCACTTCCGGTCTTCTTTTGAGCAGGTCCTTGGCGATCTCAATTTTTTGTCCACCGGGGTATCCGCTGAAATTCTGGTACTCTTTGTAATCAATTTTGTTACCTGTAAAAACCACCTTGTCGGCATTGGTAACGATGATGAAATCGCCACAGTCAACGTGAGGGGTATAGTAGGCTTTGTTTTTACCGCGCAGAATTGCTGCGATTTTCGAACACATACGACCTACGGTTTGATTGGTGCCGTCCACAACGTACCAGTTACGCTGTACGGTAGCCTCGTTCGCATGTTTGGTTGTGAAATGTAATTTACTCATACTGATTTTTTTTACCACGCCATCCCGTGGTGTGAACAATAATTCCCTTTTAACGGGGGTGCAAAGGTAGGCGGTTTGCTGTCAGACTGCCAAAGAAAAAGAGGGAAAACTTTACAAGCACTTTTGTAACTAATTGATAATCAATTAAAAAAATGACAATAAAATTTAGAGGAAGTTAATCGGTTGGCTGTTATCGGTTGTCGGTGTGTTTAAGCCGGTAACTCGTTCTATGAAAAAGTTCTTAGTTTTTGGTTCGTTGGCGCGGAGAAATGAGGAAAAGAGGTAAACGCAGAGATGTTCTCTGCGAAAACCTTTGCGCCCTCTTTTCTCTGCGCCGGAATAATTTAAACCGCTAACCGATAACCGCTCGCTCGTTCACCTACTCACCGAGCCCGGCATCTCTTTCCTTAAAAGATATTTATAAATAAATGCAGCATTGTCGTTCCAGCTGTGTGCGTCTTGCTGACGGAGATTCCTCCATCCGTGTCTTCCTCCGGGATAAGGCATGAATTCAAAACGCTTTTTTTGTTCCTGTAAAGCTTTTACAAGCTGCAGACTGTTTTGTAAATGCACATTGTCGTCCATGGTACCATGATAAATCCTCAATGCACCTTTGTATTTACCTACATGGGTTAATACAGATGCACTTTTATATCCTTCCGGGTTTTCTTCCGGTGTGTCCATATATCTTTCGGTATAGTGACTGTCGTACAATTGCCAGTCGGTCACACTGCCTCCTGCCATTCCATGTGTAAAAACATCTGAACCATAAGTAAGTGCATAGCAGGTCATATAACCACCATAACTGAAACCCGTAATACCAACTCTTTCCGCATCAACACCTGCATTTTGTATCAACCATTTTACAATCGTACTCCAGTCTTTCGTCTCCCAGTATCCAAGATTTCTGTGCAGATAGTTCATCCCTTCTTTTCCAAAATGACCGCTTGCGCGATGATCCATTGCCACCTGTATCAATCCTTCATTTGCCCACCATTGTTGCTGCATACTCAACTGCCATCCGTCATAAACAGTTCCTGCATTTGGTCCGCCATAGATATTAATAAGAAGGGGGTATTTCATTTTAGGATCATAATTGAGCGGCCAGGTGATGCGAACAGGCAAATCGTATTTGCCATCTTCGCTTTTTATACGCAACAACTCTGTTTTTGCAAAAGCTGTTGTCTCAAATTCAGTTCCTTTTGCGGAACCAATTACTTTAATCATTCTTCCATTTGCATCAGCCAGCGCCAACACATCCGGTGTTTGAGCATCTGAATATTGTGTAATGA
>JBKDJT010000200.1:0-4100 GCA_046345435.1 Bacteroidota bacterium | reverse complement strand
CAGGTATTGTCCTTCCCATTTATAGAAAGCAGAAAAAGGGTTTGGAGAAAAAGAAGTCAGCTCATTATATATTGCAACCGGATCAAGCACTGCATTTTCTGCTGAAAAAGGAATACAATAATTGATTTCATAACAATCGCCGCGTCTGATGTGATCTTTAAGTCGTTGGATTATTTTAAGATATTCTTCTTTTTTAAGATGACTATTAATCTGTACAGGTGATAATACAGCAGAAGAGTTGCAACTTGTTTCACAATCAGTCAGCTGTTTCCAGACTGTTTCAGGCTTTTGATTCAGTGTAGAGATTGAGAGCTCATTATCAGACAAACAAAGAAGAGTTTCCGGAATAAAAAAACCAAGATCGGAGAAAAATGAAGAAGATGGATGTTTAGAAATTATGCCTTCTGTTTCCTGTACTAATCCATATCCGAGGTGCCCGAAACACCAGTCGGAATGCCGATTCAAAAAATCCTGTAATTGCTGCAAGGCATTATCTGCATTCACTGTTATTGAAGAAGCAGCACCACATCCTGCAATTACTTCATATTGATGTTTTTCTGAATGATACTGGTGGTTATCCAGGAAAGCAAAAATGTTGAACCGGCTACACCAATTCAACATTTGCATTTTTAGTTTATGAAAATCTGATACCGGGAACGTCTGGATGGAACGAGTTTGCATCAGCATTTAAAAATCATCGTCATCATCATCAAAATCATTTCCTCCTCCCATCATATCAAATTCTTTGAAATCTTCATCTAAACCTAAATCGTCGTCATCGGATTTCTTTCCTCCTTTGCTTTTTGATTTAGACTTAGGCATATCGAATTCTTCAAAATCAGGATCATAATCATCGTCATCAGATTTGTTCCAATCATCATCTTCTTCGTCGATGTCATCATCGTCATCATCATCAACAGATTTTGAAGCAGATGCTTTGCCTTTTTCTTTTACAGGCTGTTCGTCCAAATCATCATCATCTTCTTCATTGTCTGCTTGTTGCTTCTTTGATTTAGAAGATGGTTTCTTGATTTCATCTTTTGATGACTCAGATTTGGAAGTAGTTTTTTTGGTTGACTTTGCCATATTGGATAAAACTTATATTGTAAAATTTCAAAGGCTTTTTGAAATTGCCAAAAATTTTTTTGAACTGCAATAACAAATTTAACCAACCGTTAGGCCCAGGATTTCATCTCTGCCCGGTCCGTTCGATAAATGGCTCACTTTTACGCCAAGATATTCTTCAATAAAAGAGAGGTAAATATTGAGCTCTGCAGGTAACTGCTCTTTGATTTTACAGGCAGAGACCGGACTTCCCCAACCTTTAAAAAGGCGGTAGTTAGGAGAAAGGTGAGGCTGATTCAGATCATAAGGCACTTCCACCGTTTCCTTATCACCAATTTTATAACTTGTACATACTTTTAATTCGCTGAAATGATCCAGAACGTCAGCTTTTGTCATGACAATTTGAGTAATGCCGTTGATCATACAGGCATATTGCAAAGCTACCAGATCCATCCATCCACAACGTCGTGGACGACCGGTTGTGGCTCCAAATTCATTGCCGATTTTTCGTAATTCTTCTCCATCAGCATCAAACAATTCAGTCGGGAAAGGTCCGCTTCCCACCCTGGTACAATAAGCTTTGGTAATACCGATCACCTCTCGAATTTTAAGAGGAGAAATTCCTAATCCGGTACATACACCTGCAGAGATTGTATTTGAAGATGTAACAAAAGGGAATGTTCCAAAATCAACATCCAGCATACTACCCTGTGCCCCCTCAGCAAGCACCTGCTTACCTTCTTTCAGATGTTTGTTGATAAAATATTCGCCGTTGACGATATTGAGTGACTTTAAAAATGCAATCGCTTCAAAAAAATCTGCCTCCCATGCAGTCAGGTCTTCATCTACACCATAATGACTAAGCATATCAAGGTGCTTTTTCTTGAGCTTCGCATATGCCTGATCAAAGTCGGCACGCAACACATCACCAACGCGGAGCGAATTCCTTCCTGTTTTGTCCATGTAGGCAGGACCGATTCCTTTTAATGTAGAACCGATTTTTTCATCTCCTTTAGCAGATTCAGAGGCGCGATCGAGCGCACGATGTGTCGGTACGATGATATGGGTGCGTTCGGAAATAAATAAATTCTCGCGCACATCCACACCAAAAGAAGCAACCTTATCACATTCTTTTTTTAACGTAACAGGATCAAGCACAACGCCATTGCCTATTAGGTTGATAATCCCTTTATGAAAAATCCCGCTTGGGATTTGGTGTAACACCACCTTTTCATTATTAACATAGAGCGTGTGACCGGCGTTCGGACCACCCTGAAAACGGGCAATGATATCATAATGAGGCGCAAAGAAATCAACAATTTTGCCTTTCCCTTCATCTCCCCACTGAAGACCAAGAATTACATCAACCATAAAATATTTATTAATTCAGTTGAGCCGCAAAAATAAGCGATGGAGCAAGGCGACGAAGAAAAAAAGCAGGATTGGGGAAAATTATTGATCTGTATCGTAACGTTCAACTTTTTCGATGCCTGGGAGAGACATTAAACGGATAACAAGTTCTTCGAGCTCATCTTTATCGTGCACAAAGATTTTAATATTTCCCTGAAAAATACCTTCTGAAGCTTCAATGGTAAGCGCACTGATGTTAATTCGCAGCTCTCCGGATATCAATTGAGTAATTTTATTAATTACGCCCACATCATCCACACCGATGATTTTAATACCTGTAAGGAAAGAAATTTCCTTATTCTTCGCCCACTTGGTTTTTACAATACGATGTCCAAAATTGGCAAGAAGTCGGGAGGCATTTGAACAGTTGGTTCGGTGAATGATGAGTCCTTTGCCTGTGGAAACAAATCCAAAAACATTATCTCCGGGAATTGGTTTACAGCAATTAGCAAGCGTGTAAACGATTTTATCACTGCTTTCTCCGAAAATAATGAGTTCGCTTTCTTTAGGTGACGCAGCTCGATTATTTTCCGTTTCAGGTTTTGGTTCAGCAACCACTTTTGCAGGCTTTGGCAATTCCAGTTTATCGCCATGTATAGTCAAATCCTTCAGCTCCTTCAGATCAATCAATTTTGTTGCAATCCGGAAGAAGAGTTCCAGATGTGAAGCGGTTTTATAAAATTGAGCGAGTGTTTCGACATTGTGTATATCAAAAGCAGCACCTAACTGCTCCAGCTTTCTCTGTAATATATACTTACCTTCATCTGCAATTTTTCTTTTTTCCTCCTTGAGAGAATCTTTAATCTTGGCTTTGGCCTTGGCCGTTACTACAAAATTGAGCCAGTCTTCTGTTGGCCTTTGTTTGATACTGGTAATGATTTCAATCTGATCACCGCTTCGTAGTTTATGCGCAATCGGAACGAGCTTATGATTTACTTTAGCTCCAATACAGCGACTGCCCACGTCACTGTGCACACCAAATGCAAAATCAAGAGCCGTTGCACCCAAAGGCAACATTTTCACATCACCCTTTGGTGTATAAACATAAATTTCCTCTGAAAGAAAAGAACTTTTAAAATCATGGAGGAAATCTAGCGAACTGCTTTCCTGGTTGCCCAGTACTTCCCTGATATTATGAAACCATTTATCAAAACGGTCTTCATCCCCCGTACCCTCCTTGTATTTCCAGTGAGCAGCGAGACCTTTCTCCGCAATTTCATTCATGCGCTTTGATCGTATCTGCACTTCCACCCATTTACCGTTTGGTCCCATCACCGTGGTATGAAGCGCCTCATAGCCGTTGCTCTTAGGATTGCTAAGCCAGTCACGCAAACGCTCCGGTGAAGGAGAGTACATATCTGCTACTATAGAATAAGCTTTCCAACACTCTTCTTTTTCTCTTTCGCCCGGCGCATCGATGATAACCCGAATGGCAAATAAATCATAAACCTCTTCAAAAGTCACCCCTTTCTTTTTCATTTTATTTGAAATAGAATGAATCGATTTAGGCCGACCGTAGATTTCGAAACTGCTAATACCGCTTTTTTCGAGCTTTTCTTTTATTGGTTTAATAAATTCATTGATGAACCTCGCGCGTTCACGTTTGGTTTCAGAAAGTTTACGGG
>JBKDJT010000199.1:0-2750 GCA_046345435.1 Bacteroidota bacterium | reverse complement strand
CCTTTAAGCTGTTCCTTTTCAGGGGGAAACCCCTATCTTTGCCCTCCTCAAAAAGCCCCTTAACTAAACGAAATTTATGGCACTCAAAGGACTGATTCGCTTTTTTGCTGTACTGCTGATTCTGATTTCAGTTTACCAGCTCAGTTTTACATGGATCGTTAATGATTTCGAAAGTACACAAAAAGAAAAAGCAGAAAGGCTTGCAAAGAAAAATTTTCCTCAGGCCGACAAGCAAACAAAAGATTCAGCTGCAAACGCTTTATACCGCAGAGCAGTTGACAGCCTGAAAGAAAAAGTAATAATCGACATCCCGATTCTTTATCCTGAACTCAGCTACCAAAAAGCAACTGAGCAGGAGCTTAATCTCGGACTTGATCTCCAAGGTGGGATGAGCGTAACGTTGGAAGTTGGGCTTGACGGACTTATCCGTGCCATGAGCAACAACCCTAAAGACCCATCACTGAATAAAGCGCTTGAACTGGCCATCCAGAAAAAAGCCAACAGCGATGCCGACTTCGTTACCCTTTTCAGAGAGTCTTTTGCACAGGTTCTTCCCGGCACCAAACTGGCAGGATATTTTGCTTCAGCTCAAAATACAAGAATCAAAGCTACTTCATCCGATAACGAAGTAATAGAATACATCCGCAGTGAAGCAGATGATGCCATCAAAAGAACATTCGATCGTCTGACTGCCCGTATTGATCAGTTTGGTGTTGCACAGCCAAGCATCAATTTGGATAAAGCCAAAGGCATCATCACTGTCGAGCTTGCAGGCATAGACAACCCTGAACGCGTACGGAGATACCTTCAAGCTACTGCCAATCTTGAATTCTGGGAAACATACGCCATCGATCAGAATTTTCTTACACAATTCATTCAACCGATTGACAGTAAAGTACAGGATTATCTCAATGGTGTTGTAAAAGATAGTGCTGCTCTTAATGCCGATACTTCGGCAAACAAAACAGTACAGGATAAAAATAAGGCTAATCAAAGTCCACTTACAAAACTGTTGCAGGACCCAGGTGCAAACACGCCGCGTAGCATGGCAACATTAGGCTTTGTATATGTGCGTGATACTGCAACGTTCTCTCAATACACACAGTTTGATTTTGTACGTGCAGGACTTCCTGCAGATCTTCGTTTTCTTTACGGTGCTAAACCGATAAAAAATAAAAAAGGTGAAAGCTTGATGGAGGTTTTCGCCATTCGTACTGTTGCAGGAAGTGAACTTCCAAAAATTAACGGAGATGTGATTATAGATGCCAAACAAGATTTCAACAATGGCAATGAAGTTGTTGTGACTATGGAGATGAACAGAAAAGGTGCGACTACCTGGGAAAAGATGACTTCTGACAATATTGGAAAATCGATCGCAATTGTTTTGGATAATGGCGTTTACTCTGCCCCATCTGTTAATACAGCTATTTCGGGAGGTCGTTCAGAAATAAGCGGCAACTTTACTGTTCAGGAAGCTCAGGATCTTGCAGCTATTCTTAAAACAGGTAAACTGCCTGCTCCAGCACGCATCGTGCAAAGTCAGGAAGTTGGACCAACTCTAGGAGAAGAAACCATCAAAGGTGGATTAATGTCTTTCGCAATTTCTTTTGCTGTGATCTTCCTTCTGATGCTGGTTTACTATAACAGTGGCGGCTGGGTTGCAAACATCGCATTGATTCTGAATCTTCTGTTTACCGTTGGTGTACTAAGCTCTCTTGGTGCAACATTGACTGCTGCAGGTATTGCCGGATTTGTACTGACTATCGGTATGGCTGTTGATACAAACGTTATCATATTTGAAAGAATCAAAGAAGAACTGACGAAAGGGAAAAGTTACCAAGCTGCTGTTGAAGATGGTTATAGAAGATCAATGGCTCCTGTACTTGACGCGCATATTACAACCCTTCTGACAGCTGTGATCTTGTATTATTTTGGTCTTGGTCCTGTTTTGGGCTTTGCCACTACACAAATACTGGGTATTCTTCTCAGTTTATTCTGCGGAATTCTCGTATCCAGGTTAATAACAGATTTCTGGACAAACAAAAAACGTCACTTCGAATATTTCACCGGAATATCCCGTCGCATCTTTAAACATTCAGCTTTCAAATTTATTGAATACAGAAAAGTAGCCTACGGTATTTCCATTGTGGTATTGCTTCTTGGAGTAGCCGCTGTTTTCAACGGTTTCGATTACGGTGTTGAGTTTAAAGGAGGACGCAGCTACACCGTTATTTTTGATAATGACATGAAGAACGATGAAGTGAGAGGAGAATTGCAAAAAGTACTGGGCGGTAATCCTGTGATCAAAACAGTTGGAACACCAAAACAACTGAACATCACTACTGACTATCTAATTGAAAAACCGGGACCAACGGTTGATTCACTTGTTCAGTCAAAGGTGTTTGAAGGCTTGAAGAAATTTTTCCCTGCAGGTACAACTCTTCAGGATTTTGAAAGCAAATACAAAAAAAGTGCACAAACTGTATTGCCTACCATTTCTGATGACCTAAAGAAAGGCGCAATATGGGCAACTGTATTCTCTTTGATTTTTATTACACTCTACATTTTCCTTCGTTTCCGCGACTGGAGATATTCGCTTGGTACAATTGTGGCATTGCTGCATGATGTTTTAGTAACACTTGCAGTATTCTCTTTCCTGCGCGAAATCGTTCCTTTCCCTCTTGAAATTGACCAGCACTTCATCGCTGCCGTACTTACTGTTATTGGCTTCTCTATGAACGATACAGTTA
>JBKDJT010000198.1:0-3024 GCA_046345435.1 Bacteroidota bacterium | reverse complement strand
TGCGCATAACCAAGAATTGAAGTGCCAAGAACACAGCACCACATGTTCATAGAAGTAGTTGGATTGGTAGGGTCAATTCCTCCTTGTGCAGTAGATTTCATTGCATTGTTGGTACTCCATGAAGTTCTTGTTGTTTGTCTGCGAACGACACCTGCAAGTTCAAAACGTATTTTTGCCTCGCCTGCGATCGCCTTAACATTGTTATAGGTAGCAGTACGATACAAGTCGCTGTTGGTACCACCGAAATCTTCATTCAGAACATCAATTTGTGACTGAATCTGAGCAAGTGCAATATTTTCCTGTGCCGTATTATACAATACATTCACGTACACGGGGATTGTCATAGTAACACTATCACTCTCAAGTCGCGCTTGAGGTGAATTTGTATAACGCGTAACAAATGATTCAATTTCATCCATTCGCTGTTGTAAACGCGGGTTATTGCGCAACTGCATCTGCAATACTTCATAAGATGCACAACGTCTTTCTGCAGGCTCTGCAGTTATCGATTCGTCAATTGTTTCAGGAGTTTTGTTGTCTTTGATACATGCAGCTAGAACTACAGCCATACATACAGACCAAAAGATTTTAGTTTTCATGACACGTTTTTTGATTAAGAAATAAAATTAGGGAAATAGTTAAATATGAGTAAAATTACGGATAGGTTTTATTTGCAACTTTGTTGCGATTAATTGAATATCGCGTGATTTGTTTAGGAAGCAGGCTTTATTTCTGCGATTTTTTTATTCATTATTTTAAACCAGATGGGTGGGATGTGTGCCAGCAGCATCATCCCGGGGTAACCGGTAGGCATCTGCGGAGCTTTGTCATGGTGTCTGAGTATCTGGTACTTTCTGCTTGCAAGATAATGGTGATCGGAATGTCTGCTTAATTCGAAAAGCATGAGACGACCTATAACATGGTTACTGTTCCAGCTATGGTGTGGCATTGCTCGTTCATATAGACCTGATGCTGATTTATTCCTTGATAAACCATAATGCTCGATGTAGTTAACATTTTCAAGCATCATGATACCGAAAAAAGCAGCTCCGAGATAACAAAGCAATATTTTCCACCCGAAAACATATAAGATCAAAAATACAAATATAAGTTGTAGTATTTGGGCCTGAAACATTTCATTGCGGAAATTAAAGGCCGTCCTGCCTTTTTTCTTCTGGTCAGTGTTGGCAATTTTCCAGGCACTCAGATATCCGTTATACAAGGTGCGCGGATAAAAAGCAAAAACAGATTCATTGTAGCGTGCACTGGAAGGATCTTCCGGTGTGGCTACATTTTTATGATGACCTTTATTGTGTTCAATAAAAAAATGAATATACTGAGAGGTGAGCAAAAGTAATTTGGCCATTGCTTGCTCCACCTTGTTAACTCTGTGACCTAGCTCGTGTGCTACATTGATGCCAAATACACCACAAAGTAATCCCATGCTTAAAGTTCTGCCGATAGTGCCGGTTAAATCAGTCGGATTTAGGGAGAAAGAGCGGAGAAAAGTAAAAAGAAAGAAATACTGCATTGGCACTGAGATATACAGAATGAGGTCGTAAGTCTTATCTGCTTTTACAAGTTCCTCTTCAGCCGCGCTGAGGTTTTCCGGACGGGGTTTAATAAATAATTCGATTAATGGTATCAGCACAAAGCCATAAAAAACAGGAATAAACGTAAGAATGCCGGTATTATGAAACGAAATCCATGCAGTAGCAAATACCGTAAAGGGAGTCAGGTATTTAAGTGATTTGATCATATTATAAATATAAAGCAAACAAATAAGACAATCTTAGCTTGTTGAGTTTTAAAAAAGCTTTTACTGTTATTTAATTTATCAAAGCGCTTTTCTGCAATTTCCTATTTTTGATTTAATTCAATTATTCTCTCCTTGTCTAAAAAGGTTGCATTTTTTTACCGAAAATACAGGCCCGGTGCTTATAGCATTGAGTCACTCTTTGATAATTTTTCTAATGCGCTAAATAAGTCAGGAGATTTTATATCGCATAAAGTGGAAGTGCCCTCTATGCGATCCGTCTTTAAAAATTGCCTGTTTGCATTGCATCATCAATCGCAAATCAATCATATTACCGGAGATATTCATTATGTCGCACTCGGTTTACCAAGAAAAACAACGGTTCTTACAATTCATGATTGTGTTTTTTTGACACGATTCAGTAAATGGAATTTTAAATACTGGTTATTTAAATGGTTGTGGTATAAATGGCCTATGCAGAGTGCTGCTGTGGTAACAGTTATCAGTGAAAAAACCAGAAAGGAAGTACTCCGCTTAACTCACGCTGATTCCTCAAAAATCAGGGTCGTTCCTAATTTTTTTGATCCTCGTTTTGTATTTACACCGAAAGACTTTAATGCTAAATGCCCTCGCATACTTCAAATCGGAACGAAAAGCAATAAGAATATAGCACGACTTGCAGCAGCGCTTAAAGGTGTACCCTGTGAACTGCATATTATTGGTGAAGTGGAAAAGAAGGATGAAGTCTTGCTGAAAAAAAATAAGATCAACTACATCGTACACGCAGGCTTGAAGTTTGAAGATCTCAAGACGCAATATGAATTGTGCGATATGGTTGTTTTCGCCTCTACTTATGAAGGGTTCGGCTTGCCTATTTTAGAAGCTTCAGCAGTAGGCCGACCTCTCGTAACCAGTTCTATCTCACCCATGAATGAAATAGCAGGCGATGCAGCCTGTAAAGTGAATCCATATAATGTATTCGATATCAGACGAGGTATTCTGAAGGTGATTGAAAATACGGAGTACAGGGAACAATTAATTTCTAACGCCAAACACATCAGGGAGGAATACAGCATTGATCGTATTCTAGCCCGTTATATAGAAATCTATAAAGAGTTGCCTGTTAGTTAGAAACAATCTACTTATTTCTTCCTTCCCGTTTGAAATAGTAAGTAAGCCATTGCTGAAAAAGCAAATACACCCAATAGCATATATCCATTTTCACCGATCCGATGAGAAATATTTTCTTCCAGATTTAGTTTTTGCAT
>JBKDJT010000197.1:0-5987 GCA_046345435.1 Bacteroidota bacterium | reverse complement strand
CCGCAATACTATCTACTTTCTTTTTTGCAATCGAATCTGGTAATCCGGTTCCCGATTGTGGATTTGTTGTTGCAACAAGTATATGTCTGCATTTAACCGAATCTGGAAGTGTTCTTTTATTAATATACTTAGCAAGTGTATATGAATTACCGTCTAAATATGGACCAAACACACCTCCTTCAGATAAGGCGAACAAAGAATCTCCCGCCGGTGTATTAATTTTAGATTTTAACACATAAGAATCATCGAAACTTCCTTCCGAGCTATTGATATTGAGATATGTTTTAATATCTGTAGTTGCAGAAAATTCTGATATCTTCTTAGATAATTCTTCTTTTGTATTTGATGAATCGACAACCGTTGGAGAACCATCAAATACTACATATGACACAGATGCGGATTTTTCTTGCTTAAATTGTTCCTTATTCTTTTTTATATAGCCGTTTATATCTTCATCAGATATCTTAATTGTAGAATCGCCAATTGATGTATAAGGAATGTTCACATAATTAATTGCAGCCAAAGAAAGCTGATCTGTCTGTTCTTTCTCGTACAACCATTTTGGATAATAAACGCTTCCTTTTAACAGGTTGATATATTTGTTTCTTAGGCCGGGTGCAATGACTGCTTCTTTAATGTAATTTTCTATTTCAGCTTTTGCTTTCGGGTCTTTTCCTGTTTTTAGTATTTTCTTTAATTGTTGACGCGCTGCTTCTGGATCGTATAATCCTGTTTTAGGATCCTTAAACGATTCTTTAAATTCGTTTGGAGCGTTCTCTCCGAAAATTCCTTCTTCTTTATCTAGATTTGTAAATACCAAACCGAGATTTTCATATTCGCCATTCAGTAAAATCTGATCAATTTCATTATTCCATATGCTTTCCAGTAATTGCTGCCGCATCTGATCATTAATATCCATTCCTCTACCTCTGTAGTTCTCTTCTAGCGATTTAACTTTAAAATCAAATTCATTTCTGTCTATTGATTTACCATTAATACTTCCTACCTCCGAACTTTGATCGCCGAAAAGATTACTTCTGCTGCTAAGGGCATCCATTAATATAAAAGCAATTAAACTTATTGCAATTACAGCAATACCGATTGCGGCATATTTTTCTCTGATACTTTGAATGATAGACATATATATATTGGTATAATCGTATTTTAAGAGGGCAAATTTAAGGAAAAAAGATTTTAACACCCTGTGGAAAAAACCGAGGCTGAATTTTTTTAATAGGTAGCCTTTTTTTAAGCAACCATTGTTTAAAATATTGTATTTTATGATGAATTTTATGTGATTTAATGCCGAAATACTGTGAATAAACGTAAAAAAAGATAGGATAATGTGTAGAGTATTTGTTGGTAAAATTTAAATAATAAGTTTATTAAATAATACTGAGGATATCGGTTGATTTTTACAGGAATTATAAACAGCAAAAAATATAGCCGGGTATTTAACTTTGTTCACATCATACAATATTCACATCTGTGGAATAAACAAGAAAATATAGTTATGATAAACCTTTCTAATGTTAATTTAAAAGTGGAAAACTGTGGATAATCTTATTATTATAATATAGATATAAGTAAGTATGGGGTTTATACACATATCCACAACCATAATAATAATAGAGTTTTATATAAATAATATAATATTAAGAGTATAATATGAGAGGAATAAATGTGGATGAAGAGAAAAAAAAATTAGATAAAAAAGGATTTTTAGATATTCAAATAGATCCTGCTCTCGACTTATTTTCTGAAATTGAAAAATTAAAAAAAGATAAAAAAGCAGTTATTCTCGCCCATTATTACCAAGAGCCAGATATTCAGGATGTAGCAGATTATATTGGAGACAGCCTGGGTTTAGCCAGGCAAGCCCAGAAAACTGAAGCTGAAATGATAGTAGTTGCAGGGGTACATTTTATGGCAGAAACCGCGAAAATTTTAAATCCGGCAAAAAAAGTAGTTCTTCCTGATTTATTTGCAGGTTGCTCTTTGAGTGATAGTTGCCCTCCAGACGCATTTAAAGCCTTTAAGATGCAACATCCGGATCATTTGGTAATATCTTACATAAACTGTAGCGCAGGCATTAAAGCCTTAAGTGACATCATCTGTACGAGCAGCAATGCACGCCATATAGTTGAAAGTTTACCGGAAGAACAACCGATCATTTTTGCTCCGGATAAAAATTTAGGGGCATATATCAATAAAGTTACTGGGAGGAAGATGGTTTTATGGAACGGAGCTTGTATGGTTCATGAAATATTCAGCAGGGAGAAAATAGTCAAACTTAAACAAAGGCATCCGTACGCAGAGCTTATTGCTCATCCCGAATGTGAGGAGCCGGTTCTTGAATTAGCTGATTTTATAGGAAGTACAACACAATTATTGAAATATACTTCTGAAAGCTCTGCCAAACAATATATTGTTGCTACAGAAACAGGTATTCTTCATCAGATGGTAAAGATGAATCCGGAAAAAACATTTATTCCGGCACCTCCCGACAACAGCTGCGCTTGTAATGATTGTCCTCATATGAAAAGAAATACCCTTGAAAAGATCTATTTATGTATGAAATATGAATTACCGGAACTTATAATGGATGAAGATCTTCGTTTAGCAGCACTTTCTCCTATTGAAAAAATGCTTGAATTAAGCAGAGGTATTGGTGGATAATTCAAATATTTTTTTTGCCCTTTCAAAATCTTCCGGAGTATCAATAGCAACACTCCATTCTTTAATTTCAGCAAGTTTTATTTTTATTCCATTTTCAATAATACGAAGCTGTTCTAATTTTTCTGCAATTTCCAGTTTGGTTGGTTCTAGTTTGCTAATATAAAGGAGTGTTTCTTTTCGATATCCATATACTCCTATATGTTTATAATAAGTAACGGAAACATCTTCATCTCTTAAATACGGAATAATGCTTCTACTGAAATAAAGCGCATTTCCCTCTAAATCTGTAACAACTTTAACAGCATTGGGATTATCTGCATCTTTTTTTTCAATACGATGCATTAGAGAACCGACAACAGTAGAAGGTTCTAAAAATATTTTACACAAAGAATTAAGTGCATTTTTATAAACAAAAGGTTCATCACCCTGAACATTTATAAAAACATCCGCATCTATATTCTCTGCAATTTCTGCTATTCTATCGGTTCCGCTGGCGTGTTCTTTAATACTCATGATTGCTTTTCCTCCCGCCTCATTAATTACAGAATAAATTTCATCACTGTCGGTAACAACAATTACGTCATCAAATAAACCGGTAGCAACTGTATTTAAATAAGTATGAAGAATAACCGGTTTATCTCCAAGAATTTTCATCAGCTTTCCCGGAAAACGGCTAGCAGCATAACGGGCAGGAATAAGCGCAAAAATCTTCATGAAAATGAATTGATTTCTTCAAAGATACCCGTCTGTTTATTTTTCCTTACGTTGTTCCAATTGAAATACCGACCGTTCATGGCAACATAAACACCATGAGGCAGACTTTGTGCAAATGCCAGAGCACTGCCCAGATTAAATAAACCATCACTGCTACCAAATTTTATGGGAATCATGGCGCCGGTAAGGATTATGGTTTTATTGGATATTTTTTCGGCTAAAACTTTTGCGGTATCACTCATGGTGTCTGTTCCGTGGGTGATGATGATCCGATCTTCATCTGCATGAATACACTGATGCACAATTAATTCCCTGTCTTCTTCCGTCATTTCAAGACTGTCGATCATCATCAAGGTTCTAATTTCCACGGGTACGCGGCATCTCCCCAATTCAAGAAGTTCATGAAGATGAGTGTCTTTAAAATAAAGCTGACCCGTTATTTCATTGTATTCTTTATCAAAAGTTCCTCCGGTAATAAATATTCGGATTGCCATAAAGCATCAATCAGATTACCAGACCGGATTCGTTGATGTAGTTCACAAGCGCTGCGCTGTTTTTAAGGTTCAGCTTTTTAAGAATATTATGCCTGTGAACCTCTACGGTTTTAAGAGAAATATTGAGCGTAGAAGAAATTTCTTTGGAAGAGAGCCCGTCTTTAATGAATTTGATTATTTCCAGTTCTCTGTTAGAAAGAGAATTAGCACCACTGTTTTCTTCATCAAAAGCCTGCTCAGATAAAATTGTTTTCACCTCAGAACAGATATAACGGTTACCCTTCATTACTTCTTCGATTGCTTCAAACATTTCCTGTTGAGGAGAGTTTTTCGTTACATAACCATGAGCACCAAGCTTCAGAAGTTTTTTAACGTAGGCTGGTTGTGAGTGCATTGATACACCAATAATTTTCGATGCCGGAGAAAACTTTCTTATTTGTTGAGTTGCCTCAATGCCCGAAACAGGAGTCATATTGATATCAATCAACACAACCTTCGGTCTTAGTTTTTGTGCTTCTTTAATAGCTTCTTCGCCATTGCTGCAACGTGAAATAACCTCAAAACGAGGGTCGCTGTTAAGAATACTACTCCACGTATCGCGAATCAACATGTGATCGTCTGCAATGAGAATTGAGATTTTTTCCATTAGGATGATGATTTATTTATTGGGATTATCACTTTCAATTTACAACCTTTTCCCGGACTTGTAATGATTTCAGATTTACCGTTCAGCAACTCTGCCCTGCTTCTGATATTTTTTAATCCCATACCCGGCTTCACAGTCTGAGGATTAAAACCTATTCCGTTGTCTGAAATCACCATTTCAACAAATTCTTCTTCCGGATATAATTCAACAAAAACCTGTTTTGCTCCGGAATGCCGCACAATATTGTTTATTTGCTCCTGAGCAATTCGGTATAAAGTTAATTTAGAATTCGGAGACATTGGCATTTCTTCTTCTGCAGCGGGATAAAATTCAACCTCGATCACATTGGCCGCTCTGATATTTTCCAGTAAATCGTGTAAAGAGGCCACCAGACCCAGATCTGAAATACTGGAGGGTACCAACGAACGGGAAAGGCTTCTTACTTCTTTAATGATTGCATTAATGTTATTTACACTTCTTTCCAGAAGCTCATCCGGTTGTTTGTTTTTTAGTATATCAAGAAAAAGCTTGGTGCTGGTAAGCATTTGGCTGATATTATCATGTAATTCTTTGCCAATATCAGCCCTTTCTTTTTCCTGTGCATCAACAGCGGCCTGAGCCACCTGCTTGTGTCGAAGGTTTTCTTTCAACAATAATTCCTCTTCCAGTTTTTTTCTCTCTGTAATATCGTTGATATTGATCAACATTCCCTGTACAGACGGCTCCATCATCAGGTTTTTTCCTTTAACCTCCGCCCATAACCATTCGCCGTTTTTTTGCTGAAAGCGGATATCTATTGCTGAATTCTTTCCGGGGTTTGTCATTTCATTGCTAAACATCGATTTTGCACTTTCCAAATCTTCCGGGTGTACAAAAGAAAAACCGTTTTTCCCCATCACCTCTTCTGTAGTATAGCCCAGGGTTTCGTGCATGTTAGGACTACAGAAAAACACATAACCGGAGGCGTCTATTAAAAGCTGCACATCGATACTGTTTGATACAATGGTTTCCAACCTCTTTTCGTAGGAAACCATCTCTTCGGAAGACGGAGCAGCTCTTTCTAAAGAATACCCCACACCCTCGAAAAAGAATTCACCAGTATTAGACTCTTTTACCAGACCGAACTCCCAGAAAATAGAAAAACCGGCTTTTTTATCTGAAGAGATATTTAGTTGTCCTGAAAAACGCCTTTTTTGATCTTTTTTTCCTTGCTGAAGCCACTCCCAGAACAGTTCTTTATCCCGTTCGTGTAATAAATCAGAAAAATTACTTTTAGTGTTTGTAACTTGTAGGAAATGATTGGCAAATAAATCATTAAACTCAATAATTATTCCATCACCAGCAAGACGGATCCAAAAAAATTGTCCGGAGTTGATAAAACAGTCTGGGATTGTGGTTGTATGAGTCACAAGAACAAGAAAGATTAAATGTAAGGCAAAGCGCCGAAATATGAT
>JBKDJT010000196.1:0-5458 GCA_046345435.1 Bacteroidota bacterium | reverse complement strand
GATGGTGGCTTCAGAGAAGAGAATTCCGCCATAGTTTCTCAACATTGTTTTTATCAGGTCTTCCATCATGGGGTTGGCTTCTTCGTAATATTCTAGTTGTTCTCTGTTGCACGTGAATTCGGCTTTTGCAGGTAAAAAGATTTTTCCGGCATGAGCAAGCCATCCTTCCTGTTCAAGCAATTGCATGGCAGGTATAACGTTTGAAGAAGGAATTTTGAAGCGGGTACAAAAATCAGCCAGGTCGAATTCATGCCAGATACCTGCACCTCCTCCGGTTGGAATTTGTAAATAATGAGAGATGCTTTCATAGACCCGGCTGATTGTGTCAATGGAAGGAAACCGGATCGCTGACATTTTTTTTAATCCTTCGAGATCTTGTTTGTGATAAATAAGTATTGCCTTAGATGGTAGCCCGTCTCTTCCTGCCCTTCCGGCTTCTTGGTAGTAGTTTTCAAGACAGTCGGGTATTTCATAGTGAACCACCAGTCGCACATCCGGTTTATCAATTCCCATACCAAAAGCATTGGTGCAAACGATGATACGGGTTTCGTTTCTGATCCAGGCTTCCTGTTTTTGATTTCTTTCTTCGCTGGTTAACCCGGCATGGTAAAAGTCGGCACTCAACTGATGCATTTGAAGAAATCCTGCAATTTCAGCAGTCATTCTTCTGCTTCTGCAATAAACGATGGACGATCCTTTGCTTGTTTTAAATAAGTTTTCAAGGGTTTCTGCTTTTGCTTCAGAACTTAGTATGCTATAGGAGATGTTTGGCCGAAGAAAGCTTCCTTTGAAAACATGTCCGTTCTTAAACAATAGTTTTTCACAGATATCTTTTTGTACTTCAGGTGTAGCAGATGCGGTAACAGCAAGAAGTGGTACATCAGGCAGCTGTTCTCTGATCTCAGCTATCTTAAGATAAGATGGCCTGAAATCATATCCCCATTGCGAAATACAGTGTGCTTCATCAATGGCAAGCAGTGAAACGCCCAGCCCCGGAAGGTATTCCTGGAAAAGATCTGTTTGAAGCCTTTCGGGAGATATGTACAAAAATTTACAGTTGCTGTTACTTGCAACCTGTAAGATGTGTTCTGTTTCTTTTCGGCTATTTGTGGACGTTAGAGCAAAGGCGGTAATGTTTTTTTTTCGAAGTGTTTCAACCTGATCTTTCATCAGGGCAATTAACGGAGAAACAACAAGACAAAGGCCTTCTTTTGCCAGTGCTGGAACCTGAAAGCAGATGCTTTTTCCACCTCCTGTTGGAAGCAGCGCAAGGGTATCACGGCCTTCAAGTACAGACTCAATGATTTCCTGTTGCATAGGTCGGAAGGAAGAGTATCCCCAGTATTCTTTCAGAATAGATGTCAGTTTTTGCATGCCTTTCTCACGGTTTACACAACCTTTTTAATAAAGAGTCTGACAGAATTAATGGCAAGTACAACATCGCTTAATCCCATAACCAGTGCACCGACAGTTGGGCTGAGTGCACCAAATGCTGCTACAGGTATGGCAATAATGTTATAAAAAAAGGCCCAGAACAAATTTTGCTTGATTGTAAGAAATGTATGCTTCCCAAGTCCGAGAGTAAGTGGCAGATTTTTCAATCCGTGATTCATCAAAACAACATCCGCAGTTTGCATTGCTACCTGTGATGCCTGGCTGAGAGAAATGCCAATCGTTGCCTTGGCAAGTGCAGGTGCGTCATTGATGCCATCTCCGATCATTGCAGTTGGAGCTATAGAACTGAGTCTTGAAATTGTTTCGAGTTTTTGTTCCGGCGTTTGTTCTGCAATTACTTCATCAATGCCAAGTTCTTTTCCAACAAGTTCTGATTTCTTTTTTCTGTCTCCGCTTAGTAAAAAAGTCTGGATGTTTTTACTTTTAAGATAGGTGATAACAGCAGCAGCTTCCGGACGTACTTCATCTTGTACATCTACCCAGCCGATTAGTTCGCCATTTTTCAATAAATAAATATTATGGTTGTCATCTTTGGTAACGGAGGATGCTGCTTTGTAAGATCCCGCAATATATTCGTTTCCTTCTTTGTCGGTGGCTTTCATGCCTAGTCCTTTAATTTCTTCAATTTGCTGCCATTTCATCTCCTGTTTTACTCGCCAGTTGTCTGCTATACAAACAGCGATTGGGTGGTTTGAATATTTTTCCAGTTCATAACAAAGACGCTTAAAATCTTCAGCCGATGTTTTTGGATCAGTTACCTGAAAAGAGGCAACAGTGAATTTTCCTGTAGTTAGGGTTCCTGTCTTATCAAAAACAACCTGTTTGATGTCTTTAAAAACTTCAAGGCTTTTTGCATTACGGAATAAAATCCCCGATCTGGCGGCTCTGCCTAAACCAACAGCAATGGCTGCAGGTGTAGCTAATCCCATTGCACAAGGGCAAGCAATCACGAGAACAGCGATGCTTCTCATTAAAGCCGGTGTAAATGTGCCGAGGTAAAGCCAGTTTCCGATTAAAGTAACAATGGCTATGCCAATCACCAGCGGAACAAATACTGCACTTATTTTATCTGCCATTACTTGCATGGGAGGTTTTTCACCTTGAGCCTGTTTAACCAGATTCACAATATTAGCCAATGTGGAATCGGAAGCTTGTGCCGTTACTTGTGCTTTCACAGTTCCGTCTGTAATTACACTGCCTCCGATAAGTAGGTCTTTTGCTTTTTTAGTCAGCGGTAAACTTTCACCTGTGATGATGCTTTCATCAACTGTTGCATCTCCCCAAAGGATTTTACAATCGGATGGAACTTGTTCACCGCTTTTAATCAAGATTAGATCTCCAACGCGCAGTGCTGTATTTTCAACAGGGAAAATTTGCTCTTGGTGCTGGTCATCAAAAGCAATCATGTAGGCTATTACTTTCTGAGACTTAGCTAGTTTTTTAAGTGAGCGCTGGGTTTGTTGTATGGATGCTTCTTCGAGATAATTTCCCAGAAATACAAGCGTGATGATGGTGGCAGCGGTTTCATAATATAAATAATCTGCGCCTTGTCCGGTAAGTGTTCCATATAAGCTGTAAATAAAAGCTGCTGTTGCGCCAATTACGATCAGGACATTCATATTTGGAATGCCGTTGCGCAGACTGTGGAAAGCGCTTTTTCCGAAATAACTTAACCCGACAATATACACAGGTAAACATAATCCAAGCTGAATCCACGGATTCATGATCCATGAGATATGAATCCATCCGTGAAGCATGTGCAGTAACAGTATTAATGTAAATGGCGCGCAGATCAAAACATAATACAGGTATCTGTTTATTTCTTTCTTCGGTTGTCCTTCTGCGTTAGTTGACTCGTTCACAACTTTATAGCCAAGTGAGGATATTCCCTTTCTGAGTTGCTCTGTGCTCGTTTTTGTGTCTGAGTAATCAAAATGAACTTCTCCGCTTACGGGATTCGTTTGCACATTGGTTTGGCCTTCCTTACGCAGATAATTGGAAATGGTCAATGCGCAATTTGCACAGGTCATTCCTTCAATTTTCCAGTTTATTTTTTCCATACACCAGGCTTTATTCTCCTCTAATAATTGGTATTTTCTTCTTTTGCAAAGTTACAGTCTTAATATACGGCTCTTTCGATTCAGGCGCGGTATCTTTGCAACAGTTATGCAATATAAAAGCAGTGTGAATTGTTTGAAAGGGTGAAATGATTATTTAATAGGGGAGAATGCCCTTATAGAGAGTTGAAAAAACTAGTAAAGGTTCCTGGTTTGTTTTGTATAAGCTTAAAAGAAGAAACCTGTTGTATGAAGGAATGCTATGAGTTTCAGAATTTGCCGTTTGTTGTATCCCGCTTCTGGTCGAATTACGGGCATAAAAGAGTTTTTGCATTTTACGGGGAGATGGGTGCAGGAAAAACTACCTTTATCAGAGAGCTATGCAATCATCTTGGCGTCACTGAAAGCGTTTCCAGTCCTACATTCTCTTTGATTAATGAATATGAGGGGCATGAAGGGTTAAAAATTTATCATGCAGATTTATACAGGGTGAAAAATTCTGCTGAAGCCTTGGATACAGGTGCCGGTGAAATGCTGAATGCAGATGTAATCTGTTTGATTGAGTGGCCCGGCGTATTAGAAAATGAATTACCGGCAGATACTGTTCGCTTGTATTTTGACACAGCGGGCGATTATACCAGAAACTTAGAGGTAAAAATTAACGGGTAGTTTTGTATTTTGTGAACATCATTAAAGCTTGTATTACTCTTTATGTCTTCTCCTAAACCGATCGTCAGCGCTTCTTTTGAATACCAGACACTTGAAGAAACCCTTGATATCAAGCCCAAGGCAGGCAGTCTTTTTATAGGATTGCCTAAGGAGCAGATGTTTCAGGAAAACAGGGTTGCACTTACTCCGGATGCGGTTAATGTGCTCACAAATAATGGTCACCGTGTATTGGTAGAATACAGGGCAGGGGAAGGTGCGCATTATTCAGATAAGGATTTTAGTGAAGCGGGTGCAAAGATTGCCTATGACAGAAAAGAAGTTTACCAGTGCGACATGCTCATTAAATCTGCTCCTGTTAGTGAATCTGAACTTGAGTATTTGAGGGCAGGCCAAACCATCATTTCTCCTATACATATTTCCCTCATGAAGCCTGAAATATTACAGGTGATGATGGAGAAAAAAATCACTGCTTTGTCATTTGAAAATTTAAAAGATGATTCCGGGCATAATCCTATTGTAAGGAGTATGAGTGAGATTGCGGGTAGTGCTGTGATGCTGATCGCAGGTCAGTATCTGAGCAGTGCCAATAATGGCAAAGGAGTGTTGCTTGGAGGGATAAGCGGGATACCTCCCACCAAAGTAATTATCATCGGTGCGGGAGTGGTTGGCGAATATGCCGCAAGAACAGCACTTGCGATGGGGGCAAGCGTTAAAATATTTGATAATAACATTTACAGGCTGAAACGCTTACAACAAGCTGTGGGGCATCGGGTATGGACTTCTGTTATTGAACCTAAAATTCTTGCCAAGCAGTTAAAAACTTGTGATGTAGCAGTTGGTGCGCTTTCTTCCACAGGTGGATCAAGAACGCCAATTGTGGTTACCGATGAGATGGTGGGAGCCATGCGTCCGGGTAGCGTGATAGTGGATGTATGTATTGACCGCGGAGGTTGTTTTGAGACAAGCGAAGTAACCAGTCACGAACAACCGATTTTTTTAAAACATGGCGTGATTCATTACTGCGTACCCAACATACCCAGCGGATTTGCACGTACCGCTTCTCATGCGATCAGTAATGTATTAATGCCTTTAATGTTAGAGATAGCTGATGAAGGAGGACTGGAGCAGCTTCTTTGGCATAAGCTGAATATTCGTAACGGAATTTATATGTTTAAAGGGGCACTCACCAATATATATTTAAGTCAGCGGTTCGATTTGAAATATACAGATCTGAATCTTTTGATCGCTAGCAGAAGATAAATATGAGTGCTTAGCTG
>JBKDJT010000195.1:0-4150 GCA_046345435.1 Bacteroidota bacterium | reverse complement strand
AACGACTTCACGCATTCGGTTGTGCATATCGACAAAAGCGTGCCGGTGCAGGGGTTGTGTATCGACATCTCACCACAAATCATATCCGAGGTAGCACTATACCACGATGTAAACGGATCAGACCTGCGGGAGTTTCTGCTTTCCGATCAGTTCTTCGTGAATCGCTACAATGTGAAAAACACGAGCCTAGGCTATACACTGAACGATATCAATACCAGAATCAAGGCGGGTGCATTCCGAAGTGATCTTCACCAAAACGAGCTCTTTTACAGTCTGGCCGAATCGATTATCAACGATCAGCGATTTGTTTTCGATCACCTGAGCAAAATGAGCTTCAAGAAAGAAGTGACGAACGAAGAAGTTTTCCGAGCCATGCTCAATGCCAAAGCACACATGGATGCACACATTATGGATAACCTATCTCTCGAAGAGCTATCGAAGCAAATTGGCATTTCGAAATACCACTTCCTGCGTGTATTCAAAAACACGTTTGGCATTTCTCCCTATCAATATCAGAAACGTATGCGGCTCCTGCAGGCCCGGCAAGAGTTGATGCTCGGCCATGATATTCTCGAAACCGCCATTCGCTATGGCTATTTCAATGTCCAATAGTTTACCAAGGCCTTCAAGAGTGCGTTTGGTAAAACCCCGGCGTCATCAAAAAAAGCAATTCAGATTTAAAACAGTTGAATAAAAACTCAAAACTTTATTAGCAAAATATAACCTATGCAAAAGTCAATTTTATCTCTTACCTTATTTTTCTTATCAATCGGCACATTCGTGGCCCAAGACACATTACACGTTCTTTTTATTGGCAACAGCTATACTTCTGCCAACAACTTACCTCAACTCGTTCAAAATCTTTCAACATCGGCTGGTAAAACGTTGAATATTGATTCGAACATGCCGGGAGGATACTTAATATCTAGCCATCTCAACGATGCCACAACCTTTTCAAAAATCAGTCAAGGAAATTGGGATTATGTCATTTTGCAAGAACAAAGTCAAATTCCAACGATAGATTATTATCGCTATAACGACATGTATCCTGCTATGACAGATTTAAAATCAGTTATTGAACAATATAACCCTTGTGCTAAAATCATCACGTATATGACTTGGGGAAGACGATTTGGTGGGCAACAATGCGATCCGAGCGGAACTTATTGTAGCCCTGTGTTTGCCAATTTTAATCATATGCAAGATTCACTAACAAGTGCCTATCTTGAAATAAGCGAACAATTAAACATCCAATGTGCACCCGTAGGTGTTACTTGGCAGAATATTTTAAACGATACAACATTGGTCTTGCACAGTGGAGATAATAGTCACCCAAACATAGATGGGAGCTACGTTGCCGCACTAACTATTTTTAGTAGTATCTGGAAACAAGGCACCAGTGGTTTGACCTATACAGCCGGTCTATCAAATCAATTAGCACAATATTATCAATCGAAATCTGACAATACAATTTTCAATAGCACAACTGATTGGAACCTTCTCATCAATAACCCAAGTGCTAATTTTAGTGAATCAATTTCAGGCAATACCGCAACATTCACCAATTCATCATCTTCTGTCAATAGTACGCTCAATTATTCCTGGGATTTCGGAGATGGGAACACATCGAGTATTCAAAACCCAAGTCATACGTATGCCACGAATGGAACTTATACGGTTACGTTAATCGCTTCCAATTGTATTTTTTCGGATACCATTACAAACACCATCCAGATTGGAACCAATAGTATGGAAGAAAACACCAATGCTAATTTTGAATTTTACCCCAATCCCGCAACACATCAAATAACTATAAATGTTGAAAAGCAATTACTTGGTTCTGTTTACATCATCTACGACAATACAGGAAAAGCTATTTTAACTGGCAAAATTCTCTCCGAGCAAAGTGTTATTGATCTAGTGGATTTATCAAAAGGTATTTATTTATTGAGCATTGGAGAGAATTTGGACAGAACATCTAAGGTGATAAAGGAATGAAGTATAACCAGTATCAAAAGGATAAGTTCTAAGAATTATGAATATTCGAATTGTTTTATTTTTTTTAAGTGCATCGTCGCTTTCTCACCTAGCTTATGCTCAGCAAGGTCAATGGACATGGATAAGCGGTCCCGATTTGTATTCCTCAACACAAGGCTTACCGGTATTCGGGACGCAGGGAGTAGCTTCGCCCGATAATATACCCTCTGTGGTTGCGACCGCTTCGACGTGGGTCGATCTGCAAGGCAAATTCTGGCTTCTGGGCGGCGATTGTTCACCTATGACAGAATGTAACAGTGCGAGTAACAATCTGTGGAAGTACGATCCCGACATTAAGCAATGGACCTGGATGAAAGGGTCCGGACCTATTGAAAATGTATTCCCTTTCCAGATGGCGGTTTATGGAACACAAGGTATAGCTGCCGATAGTGTAACGCCACTGGGCAATCACGAAGGGTTCGAACATCATGTGACCTGGACCGGTAACGATGGCAATTTATGGTTGCTCGAATCTGACGATATAACCGGTAAGTGCGCCATGTGGAAATATACCATTGCCTCCAATCAATGGTCATGGATGCACGGCAATATTGCAGCAAATTATGGAACGCAAGGTGTTTCATCGTCAACAAATAATCCGGAGAAGTTTGGCGGTAACCCAAGAAAAGGTTGGGTAGATGATGACGGCAATTTGTGGTATTTCGACGGAATCAACGGCGGCGTGATGTGGAAATATTCCATTACAGATAATCAATGGACGTGGATGAATGGAACACCTAATACGGCTGGAACTGGAATTTTTTCGCCAATCGTTTATGGAACAAAAGGTGTTTTTGATTCGGCGAATCAGCCGGGTAGCTGCTCGGTAACACAAACTTGGAAAGCATGCGATGGCACCTTCTATATTTTTGGCCCGCTTTGGACCAATTCAAATACAGAATATAGCGCATACGCCATCAGCGCAATGTGGTGCTTCAACCCCGAATTAAACCAATGGGCCTGGGTGGGCGGCAATACCACACTCAATTTTGTTCCGCAATTTAACGCAGCATATGCAACATTTCCCAGCAATTTTGGCGATGCCTGTACATTCGATCCGGCATATTTCCCAGTTAATGCAGCACAGTTTAACGGTACTAATAATACCTGGACTGGTCACGATGGCCGCTTGTATGGTTATCAGCAAAGCGAGAGTTTTTTGTGGTGCTATGATCCTGCAATCAACGAATTTGCATTGGTGCACGGCGACTTAGCTCCTTGCTGCGACTGGGACGATCTTTTTGCCGGGTTTACCCCAGAGTATGGCACGCTTGGCGAGCCTTCGCTCGATAATTCGCCCGGTGCAGTTGCTGGTCCTTCGTGGGTCGATCTCGATGGTAATTTTTGGATGCTTATGCCGCTATTCTATGACCCGACACCTGAGTCCTGGGGTTGTGGCCCCATGATGCGTTTTATGCCCGATCCTACTTGTCTTGGAGTGGGAAGCGCACTAACAGTCGATTCGGTTAGTATCGAAGCGTATAACAGCTATACTAATCCACTGGGCGATATCTACACCCAAGGCGGGCAATACACCTATACACTCGGTCAAACTGGCGGATGTCCTATCCAAGTTGTGCTCAATCTCACCATTATTCCAGAACTATCTTTTGAACTCCCAAACATTTTCACTCCCAACGACGACGGTGAAAACGACCGTTTCCTTCCTTTCGAAGAATTCCCTGGAAGATGGCAGCTCACCATTTTCAACCGCTGGGGTGTCGAGGTTTTCGCTACCGAAAATCTGTCGCAAGGATGGACCGGCGAAGATTCACCTTCCGCAACCTACTACTGGGTTTTGCAACCACGCGACGGGCAGCAGGGCGAAAGCAAGGCTGGGTATGTGACGCTGTTGAGGGAGTAAGGGCGAAGAGCAAGAAACTTTATGCAGTTACAAAACTTAATACTATCAACTTAAATTTGAATTCAGTCAAAACCATGACATCACCTTTCCCCCAATCTCATTTCGTAATGCTAACCACCCTGAACAAAACCCTCAGCACAACTTGCAGTCTATTCGGACATTATCTGCGTCTGATAACAACGGTCATCATCATTAGCACCTGCGTAGAAATTTCAGCGCAAAACTGGAACATTGCCACAGGTGGTAATG
>JBKDJT010000194.1:0-3562 GCA_046345435.1 Bacteroidota bacterium | reverse complement strand
GGCCGACCGAGGCGCAGATGTACATCTAGTACTCGGCCCGTCATCTGTTGTACCTCCGCCAAACATCAAAAAAATAATTCCTGTACAAACTGCTGCTGAGATGTATGAAGCATGTGTCAATGGCTTTGAAGAAGCTGATATCATTGTGATGGCTGCAGCTGTCGCCGATTACAAACCCAAAGAAGTATGCAAAACAAAAATCAAAAAAGCGGATAGTCATCTTTCTATTGAACTGGAAAAAACAACTGATATTCTTGAGGAGTTGGGTAAGCGTAAAAGAGCAGATCAGCTGCTGATTGGTTTCGCACTCGAAACAAATGAAGCAGAATTTCATGCAAAACAAAAACTTGAAAAAAAAGGAGCAGACGCCATTGTTTTGAATTCCTTGCAGGATAAAGGAGCAGGATTTGCTTTCGATACAAATAAAATCACGATTTTTGAGAAAGGTGATCGGGTGACAGCATTTCCATTAAAGTTGAAAAAGGAAGTTGCATCCGATATTGCAGACCACATCCAAAAAATGTTACATGCTTAAACCGCTTCATTACGGAATTCTTTTCATCATACTATTTTCATCAACAATCACTGTTGCGCAGGAGTTGAATGCAAGGATAAAAGTGATGGACAATCAATTGCCCAACACAGTTGACCGTAAAATATTCAGAACACTTGAAAGTTCGGTAGCAAATTTTTTAAATAAAAGAAGATGGACTGCAGATGTATTTAAACCTCAGGAAAGAATAGAGTGTCAGTTTTTGATTACTCTCAGTAAGGTGGTTGAACAAAACACTTACAGCGGAATAATAACAATTCAGGCAGCAAGACCTGTTTATAAAGCCGGCTATACATCACCTATTATCAACTATCAGGATCAGAATTTTGAGTTTAAATATGTGGAAGGCCAACCGCTTGAGTTTAATGA
Source organism: Bacteroidota bacterium (assembly GCA_046345435.1). Classification (GTDB taxonomy): domain Bacteria; phylum Bacteroidota; class Bacteroidia; order Chitinophagales; family Chitinophagaceae; genus Lacibacter. The sequence goes on along the minus strand of JBKDJT010000194.1, from coordinate 2,640 downwards.
AAACAGGGTGTCCGGTAACGATCCTATGGTTTCCAACCTTACTGCCGTTCTTGCCTATTATGCCTATATTATTTTGGGTTATGATTACGATTCGTTTTCTTTAAGAGGAGGAGATCCTTATTTTCAAAAGGCCTATAATATTGTAAGCAATGCACCGGACGGCAGAGGAATATCAGGCTGGAAATCTTTTGAGAATGCAAACCGCAATCGTTACTGGCTTGCAGAAAATCTGATCAATAACAGATATGCGTTGATCCATGACTTCTATTATGCATACTATAGAAAAGGAATGGACGGTTTGATCGATGATGAAGAAAACGCCAGAAAAGAAATTTTGCAATCGCTGATCCTTCTTGAAAACTTAAGCAGAGAAACACCCAACCTGATGGTGATTCAGTTTTTTCTGCTTGGTAAATCATCAGAGCTGATCGGCGTTTTTAAGAAGATGACACCTCAGGACCGTACCCGTGCTGTTGATATTCTAAGTAAAATAGATGTCTCTAACGCCAATAAGTATAAACAGGAATTAAAATAATGATGTATTTCCGGTTTTTATTTATCACACTCAGTTTCTTTTTTCTTTTTGCTTGCAAAAGAAACAAAGATTTTCCCAAGGATATTCTTCTGCCAGCTAAAATGAAAGTGGTATTGTACGATTTGATGCTGGCAGAAGCAATGCAGGATGCCAAGCCGGATCTTTACCCGCCTGGAAATACCGAACTTAGAGATCAGGTATTAAAATCGCATGGACTTAATAAAAAAACTTTTCAGAAAAGCCTGGACTATTACCGGCAGCATCCACAGGTTTATAAACAACTTGCCGATTCGCTGGCCGCATATGCAACACGATTATCAGCAGACGTATTACAACTGCCGGAAAAAACTAAATTAAATGGTCGTCACATCACGGATTCTGCAAGATCGCTTGGGGATTTCAAAAGAAATCGCTGACTATTTTGCAAATACAAGACCGGTACCACCCAACAACTTGTTCTGGAAAAACAAGAGAATCTATCTTTCTATAGGTTTCGGATTTCTGACGATCCCTTTTGCTTTTGATTTAATGTATAAAAAAGGAATTTCACTTGATGATCTTCTTGATGATACACATGTGTCGAGAATGGAAGCGGGATTTGACAGGCTGAAACGATTTGAAGCAAACGAAATTGACAGGCAGCAATTTTTGGCTTCATGCGAAGAATTGCTAAGCGGAAATATTCGTCAGAAACATCTTGCTGCTGATCTTTTTGCATTCTTTCAAGACAAACCTGCTTCGCATTTTACCTTTGAAACGCGTTATCCTGCATTAGCAAGAAGCGATTTTTTTCTTTTTACACTAGTCGATTTGTCTTTGTCGGATGATTGGATAGCCGAATTTTTACCTTATTGGTACTCGCTTGCAAGACCCATCCTGCTTCTGGATGATTTTAAAGATTTTCCGGAAGACTTAGAAAATGGAGAAGAAAACACCATTGTAGAACTTGGTGCAAACCGTGAGGCTGTAGAGAAAGCTTATGCTTTGGGGCGGGAAGACCTGCGTATGTTATCTGATGTGAATTCCAGGCTGGCAAATTATATGGAAGAGTTCTTTAAAGAGACGGAAGCTTACCATCATATTCAGGCCCTTATGGCTAATCAATAAGCGAGTGCTTCATTGCATAAAAAACAAGTCCTACCGAATTTTTAACACCAAAACGCGCCATCAGTCTGTCTTTAATCGCTTCTACTGTTCTTGGACTAATATTCATTTCTTTGGCGATTTCCTGCGCAGTAAATTCCATACAAAGGAGGCGTATAACTGTTTTTTCTTTTTCGCTTACTTGTATTTCGCTGTTCAGTGAAGGGATGCTTCTTACTTTGGCGTGAGATTTTTTGAGTAGGATCCGATTGACAAAATTATTCAGGTAATATCCTTTCACGCTTACTTCCAGGATGGCTTTTTTGATTTCAGCAGGTTCTGCACTCTTCAGCAGATAACCGTTGGCGCCATTTTCCATGAGGTGTGTAACAAATCTTTCGTCTTCATACATTGTAAGAACCAGCACATGTATATGCGGATATTTTTTGCTGATTTCTTTTGTGGTTTCAATACCGTCTTTACCGGGCATGCGCAGATCCATCAGTACTACATCAGGCTGCGATGCGCTTAAGCCTTCCAGCAATTCATCTCCATTTTCTGCTTCCTGAACAAAACGAATATTGGAATAAGAACGTAGTGAAAGGATAACTCCTTTTCGAAAAATCTGATGATCGTCTGCAATAGCTACTTTTATCTGTGACATGATAGATGCTAAAGTTAATACAAAGCATTAGATCAGCGCATCGGCCGGCAGTTCCAAGGTAACTTTATAGTATGTGTTGGTTGAGTCTTTTTCAAAGAAAATACTTGCACCCAGAATTTTTAATCTGCCCTGAATATTTTTGAGTCCAAGTCCGGTAGGATTGTCTCTAAGCTTTTCAAATTCTGTTTGTGTGAGGCCAGTACCATCGTGGTGAATGCGGAGGTAGAAGAAATCTTCGTTTTTATTTTGTGTGAGATGTAAAAAACTGGCACGGCTGTGCTTGAGAATATTGTTGATGAGTTCCTGCAGAATACGGAATACTGATAACTCCTGTTCCAATTTCAGGCGCCTGCTGTAG
>JBKDJT010000193.1:0-2994 GCA_046345435.1 Bacteroidota bacterium | reverse complement strand
CACTACTCCCGAGTATTCCAGAGACCCGGTTCTTAAAGGAAATAAAACACAATTAAAAGTTGGATACAATGCTGCGACTGAAGGTTATTTTGAAAAATCAATCACTGTAACATACAATGGCGGACTGATGAAACAGCTGATTATTAAGGGAACAGTATGGAAAACACCCGACCAGTCTGCTCCCGGAAATCAATCCTTAAAAGTTTTTCAGTAAATTTTCAAATTAAATCGATCAACAATTAAATTTTAAATATTTTTAAACTACAAAAATTCACACATGAAACGTATCATCATTGCCACGCTTACGCTCTTCTTTTTAAATGCAGCTGTAGCGCAAACAAAAAAGCCAAATGAAGTAGCAAAATTTTCCAGTGAAACTGTGGATCTGGGAAAAATCAAAAAAGGTAACCCTGTTACTGCTTCTTTCACTTTTACGAATATCAGCAAGCAGGATGTGATCATTGAAAATGTAACCCCCGGATGCGGTTGCACAAAATCAGATTATACAAAGGAGCCAATCAAACCCGGTAAAACAGGAACAATCACTGCCACTTATAATGCAGCGAATGTGGGCAACTTCAGCAAAAGTGTCTATGTAAAATTTATGGGCATCGAAGAGCAGAAGTCTATTTCCATCATGGGCGTTGTAGAAGAATAATCATCAAAAATAAAAAATTATAAGGCCATCTCCGGATGGCCTTTTTTATTCCTCGCAATCAGAATAATATATATTATAAAACCATCAATAAATTGTTTTGTTTGGCCATGAATCATTTCTGTTTTAGCGGATAAATTCTGCTAAAAATGAAAGAAAGTATGAGTACACCTATCGCCCCTATTACATTCAGCCATAAAAAGGAAATTACGTCCATAAAATAAATAGCTATTACAGCGACTTCAGTAATTAAAGCCGCAATAAATACATGATTAGACTGAACCTTTTTCAGATAAAAAGCAACTAAAAATATTCCTAAGATTGTTCCGTAAAACCAGCTGCCGAGAATATTTACTGCTTCAATCAGACTATTACCAAGCTTAAATGCAAACTGTGCAATTAAAATGCAAAACACTCCCCATAAAAAAGTATAAAGTTTCCCTAGCTTAACAGATTCCGTTTCAGACATTGTCCTCTTGCTTAATCGCTGGTGAAAGTCGATCAGTGTACTGGATGACAAAGAATTTAATGCAGCCGCAATACTTCCCCATGCCGCAAGAAAAATAATAGCAATGATTATACCAACCCACCCTTTAGGCAGAACATCCCCTACAAAATGCAGAAAAATATAATTGGTATCATTTGTATCTGCACCAGGTAAAGCATTTTTTATCAACTGCTTGATCTCTGCTCTTTTCTTGTTTGTTTCTGATTCCAGATTTAGAAGATCAACTCTGCATTGATTAACCAAAGCAACTTCATTCTGCTTCAAATAGGATGACATCCTGACTGCCGTTTCCTTTTTTTTACTCTGAATTTCAGCAAACTCATTTTTCAATTTTTCATAATCATGCACGTAAGCCGTTTGCATCACTTTTTCCTCCTGTGCACGGTTAAAGAAAGCAGGTGATTTATAATAGCTGTAGTATGCAAAAACAAGACATCCCAAAAGCAAAATGAGAAATTGTAATGGTACTTTCAGCACCCCGTTCATCAGCAAGCCTGTTCGGCTTTCAGAAAGATTCTTTGCAGTAAGATACCTGCCTACCTGACTTTGATCTGTCCCAAAATAACTCAATGCAAGAAAGAAACCTCCAATTATTCCACTCCAGATATTGTATTTGTCTTTCCAGTCAAATCCGCCATCCTGCACTCCGGTAGTAATCACATTCAGTTTACCACTTTTACCTGCTACATGCAAAGCATCTCCGATACCTAACCCTTCAGGCAATGATTGCACCGCATACCATCCGGCAGCAAACATCGCAACATAAATGATCAAAAACTGCAATTGTTGGGTATAAGCCACAGCCCTTGCTCCTCCTGTAACGGTGTAAACTATCAAGAGTCCTCCCATGAAAATATTCGTCCAGTAAATATCCCAGCCCAGCATACTGTGCAACACAAGTGATGGTGCAAAAATGCTGATACCTGTACTCAATCCTCTGGAAAGTAAAAAAAGCATGGATGTGAGCAGCCTTGTCTTAACATCAAATCGTCGTTCTAAAAATTCGTATGCTGTAAAAACTTTAAGCTTATGAAAAATCGGAACAAATGTGATACACAAAACCACCATTGCTAAGGGCAGTCCAAAATAATATTGTACGAAGCGCATACCATCTGTATATGCTTGTCCGGGAGCTGTAAGAAAGGTAATGGCGCTGGCTTGTGTTCCCATAATACTCAGCATCACCAGCCACCAGGGCATATTGCGACCGCTTAAAAAATATCCTTCGAGATTAGACTGTGTTCTGCTCTTATATATTCCGTAAAGAATTACAGAAAATAAAGTAACAATTAATAATATCCAGTCAAGTAGCTCAAACTTCATGAGAAAAAGTTAGTCAACCATATAAAAATAAAAATCTGGATCAGGAGCAACAGAACTGCAGCCAGAAATCGAAAATTCCAGTATCTACGTTCCTTTTTATTTATTTCACTCATGATCATTTTGATTTGATTGCCTTAAAAGTAATCCTATCAATACACTGATACCGATCCCCATTAGAAGTCCTGTTGCAAGCCGTTTACTTAGTATTCCAATCAATAAACCTACCGCTGCTCCAATGAGTAAAGTCCTCTCTATTGTTGCTTGTTTTCTCTTTTGCATAAATTATTTACCAGCTTTTTTACATGAGTTTATTAAAGGCCTGCCTCCTGCAATAATATTGGCAAACAATCTGTATGCTCCCGGTACACCCGCAGGTAATTGTCTAAAGAGTGACAAACCCGTATAAACAAATTTTCCTTTGCCATAATCAGTCACAAGCAAACTTCCTTTTCTGTCAGACTCTCCTTTGTCATGCATTGAAAGCAAGCTTACATAGGCAGAATCAAAG
>JBKDJT010000192.1:0-4679 GCA_046345435.1 Bacteroidota bacterium | reverse complement strand
AGTAAAGACTACTTCTCTATAGATTAAACTTCAAAAACAATCTGAATTTTAAAATATTTCTTCCTAAAAATTAAAAGAGCAGCATGGCCGTAAAAAAAAGAAGCAATACCGTTCGGTTAAAATTTGATACCGGATGGAACTATGATCCGGCTCCGGAAAGTAAAAACATTGCACAAATACGAGATCGGTATGAACTATTCATCAATGGTGAATTTGTGAAACCCCTTTCTCGCAAATACATGCCAACCATCAACCCGGCTACCGAAGAAAAGTTAAGCGAAGTAGCAGAAGCCGGCAATGCAGATGTAAACCTTGCAGTAAAAGCTGCTCGTACTGCATATGATAAGTACTGGAAAAAATTGAATGGCAAAGAAAGGTCAAAATATATTTTTCGTATTGCCCGCATGCTTCAGGAAAAAGCAAGGGAATTTGCCGTAATCGAATCACTGGATGGCGGCAAACCAATCAGGGAAAGTCGCGACTTCGATGTGCCTACTGCCGCAAATCACTTTTTCTACTATGCGGGATGGGCAGATAAGCTGGAGTATGCCTTCCCCAACAGAAAAGCAGAACCATTAGGCGTGGCCGGACAAATTATTCCCTGGAATTTTCCTTTGCTGATGGCTGCCTGGAAAATTGCACCTGCACTTGCAACAGGAAATACTGTAGTATTAAAACCTGCTGAAACAACTCCTTTAACTGCGCTTAAATTAGCTGAATTAATACAGGAAGCAGATCTTCCACCGGGTGTTGTGAATATTATCACCGGCGCCGGCTCAACCGGAGCTGCCATTGTACAACATCACGATATCAATAAAATTGCATTTACGGGATCCACAGAAGTTGGAAAATTGATTCAGAAAGCAATCGCAGGTACAAATAAAAAAGCGACACTCGAGCTCGGAGGAAAAGCAGCAAACATCATTTTTGATGATGCGCCACTAGATCAGGCCGTTGAAGGTGTAATCAATGGTATTTTCTTTAATCAGGGACATGTATGCTGCGCCGGGTCACGCTTGTATGTACAGGAATCTGTATACAAAATTGTTTTACGCAAACTGAAAGATAGGCTTGCCACTTTGATAGTAGGCGATCCGCTTGATAAGAATACAGACATCGGCGCTATCAATTCTAAACAACAGTTGGAAACCATTCATCGTTACATTCAGATTGGCAAACAAGAAGGAGCTGAAATGTATCAAAACGAATGCGCTTTGCCTCGTAAAGGGTTTTTCTGCAGGCCTACCCTATTCACCAATGTAGCTCAGTCGAGCCGCATTGCACAAGAAGAAATTTTCGGACCGGTGTTAACCATACAAACATTTAGAACCGAAGAAGAAGTAATAGAAAAAGCAAATAATACACCATTCGGACTTTCTGCAGGTGTATGGACAGACAAAGGTTCCAAGATTTTTAATATGACAACCAAACTGCGCGCGGGTGTTGTTTGGGCGAATACCTATAACAAATTTGATCCTACTTCTCCGTTTGGCGGCTTCAAGGAAAGCGGGTTTGGAAGAGAAGGCGGACTACATGGTTTGTCTTCCTATGTTCATTTATCCTTTTAACAAGAAAGAAAAGTTATGCCTAATAAAAAGTCAACCCTTAAATCGGAATCTGTTGTGGCAAACAAACGCCTTGAAGTTTTAAAGACTTACAAGATTTATATCGGTGGTCAATTCCCGAGAACAGAATCGGGCAGATACTATGTTGCACAAAATCAAAAAGGTAAAAAGCTTGCCAATGTATGTCTTAGCTCAAGAAAAGATGTACGTGATGCGGTTGAGTCTGCACGCAATGCATTTGGAGGTTGGAGTTCAAGAGCAGCTTTTAACCGCGGACAAATCCTTTACCGGATGGCAGAAATGCTGGAAGGAAGAAAAGAACAATTTATTCAGGAATTGACTGAGATGGATGCAACACGCATTCAGGCTGAAAAAGAAGTACATCTCAGCATTGACAGTTTGATTTATTATGCAGGCTGGGCAGATAAATACCAGCAGGTATTCAGCTCTGTTAACCCGGTTGCTTCTTCTCATTTCAATTTTTCTACACCGGAACCCATGGGTGTTGTTGGCATAATTGCTCCCCAGCAAACAAGCCTCATTGGCATGGTTTCACTTATTGCATCAGTTATTGCCGGCGGAAATACCTGCGTTGTAATCGGATCATACCCGAAGCCTTTATGTGCCGTAACACTTGCAGAAGTCTTGCACGCTTCCGATTTACCGGGCGGAGTTGTAAATATTCTAACAGGAAATCCTGCTGAACTCACTTCCTGGCTGGCCGGCCACATGGATGTCAACAGTATTGTCTTTTGCGAAAAAGATGATGTATTAACAAAAGTCATTCAAGAGAAATCTGCTCTGAATGTAAAGCGCGTGCAGTTATACCAGTCTGTCAATTGGTTCGAAGACAGCAGTCGGTCGCCCTATTTCATTTACGATTTTCAGGAAATTAAAACCACATGGCATCCGGTTGATTTAACAGCAGGAGGCGGAAACAAATACTAAGTTTTTTTATCCGCAAAGCAGATTAATACGAACTTTGTGGTGAAACACAATCGGGATCATCAAAATAAAGAAGCATCAAATGCAATGTTGATGAGCCGGTGAAGAAATACAGATTACTTCAACGAATCTGTTCGACTTTAAATACAGAACTCATGCAATTTAAAATATCAATTTCTCTCTTATTGATTGTAACATTCACATTGTCAAATGTATTTTCAGGTTATTCGCAAATGAAAACTGACACATTAAAGAATAACATGATCTATGTTCGAGATTCAAGAATGGATATGCTGATAATGAAAAGAGCAGAATTAAATAAAAAAACATTCGTTACTATTGAAATACCAAACAAGGGATTTCGCGTACAGGCAATGAGCACAAGTGACAGAACTAAAGTATTAGATGCCAAATCAAAAATCCTTAGCTCTTTTCCCCAGCATCGTGTGTATCTTCTATATCAGGCACCTTACTTTAAATTAAGGGTTGGTAATTTTGTTGACAAAGAATCTGCAGATGCGCTTAGAGCAGAGCTTGCAAGAATATTTTCAGCAGGTGTTATTACGATACCAAGTGATATTGAGCTGACTAAAAAAGAAAAAGAAGATTTAAAAATCAAACTCACTGAGCAGGCAAAAGAAGGAAAGACACCTCAGAAAAAGAAAAACTGATCAGAAATAAAATGCTGAAAGAAAAAATTCATCAACTTGATGATAAATATCTAGAAGAATTCATCAAACTCCGCAGAAATATTCATGAAAATCCGGATTTATGTTATCAGGAACAGGACACGGCCGCGTTCGTTGAATCAAAGCTTCAGGAGCTAGGTCTGCAAACAAAACGCCTTGCAGATACAGGAGTCGTTGCATTAATAGAAGGAAAAAATCCTGACAACCGTACTATCGCTTTGAGAGCAGATATGGATGCACTTCCCATACAGGAAGCAAACAATGTTCCCTACCGTTCAAAAAAAGACGGCATCATGCATGCATGCGGACATGATGTTCATACTACCTGTTTGCTGGGTGCCGCAAAAATATTAACGGAGTTAAGAAATGAATGGACAGGCACTGTAAAACTAATCTTTCAACCCGGTGAAGAAAAAAATCCGGGAGGCGCCAGTTATATGATACGCGATGGTGTACTAAAGAACCCTTCACCTCAGTCCATCTTTGCTTTGCATGTTCATCCCGGCCTGGCAACAGGACAAGTGAGTTTCAGAAGCGGCAAAGTAATGGCAAGTGCAGACGAACTTTATTTCACCATCAAAGGCAAAGGAGGCCATGCCGCCGCTCCTCACCTGGTAATTGATCCAATTCTTATTGCATCTCATCTCATTATCAGTCTTCAGCAAATCATCAGCAGAAACAGAAACCCGCACCACCCTTCTGTACTTTCTATCACTGCATTTCAAGCCGGTACAACAACCAATGTTATTCCTGATGAAGTAAAACTGATGGGTACATTCAGGGCAATGGATGAAGACTGGAGAGCTGAAGGTCATCGTCTTTTACACAAGTACACAAAAGAAATCACTGAGAGCATGGGCGGATCTGCCGAACTGCATATTGATAAAGGCTATCCTTGCGTTTTCAATGATGAAACTTTGCACACGAAGGCTGTCCAGCTTGCCGAAAACTTTCTTGGTAAAGAACATGTAGAAGAAACGGAACTTAGAATGGGAGCAGAAGACTTTGGATATTACTCCCAGGAAATTCCCGGCTGCTTTTTCAGACTGGGTGTGATGAATCGCGAAAAAGGAATTACCAGTGGTGTACATACTCCTACCTTTGATATAGATGAGTCTGCAATTAAAACCGGGATGGGTTTACTTGCCTGGATGGGCGCGAATGCATCCTGACAAAATGTTCCACCTTCTTTTAAGGATGCTTTGTTTTTTACAATTAAATCTATTCAATTACCGTTTTCATTCAGACACTCGTTTTTCGTAACTTACAATTGAAGAGAAAAGTTTCAGCGGACGAAAATTTTTTATATGAACAAAGAACAACTACGCCGTCAACAGGCGCTTGAATACCACGCAAAAGGTCGGCCCGGAAAAATTGAAGTGGTTCCCACCAAAGAAGCTAAAACCCAAAGAGATCTTTCTTACGCATATTCACACGGAGTGGCAGAACCCAGCAAGGAAATTCAGGCAAACCCCGAGGA
>JBKDJT010000191.1:0-6167 GCA_046345435.1 Bacteroidota bacterium | reverse complement strand
GCATGCCCCTTTCTTGTGGAATACAAAAAAATGTATTTTAGTGTCATTCATCATTCAACTTTTAACATCATGACATCTTTTCTTATCACCTTGTTTCTTTTCATCAATACCGGAAAGGCAGCCATTAATACAGAGGTTCTTTCTTTTGGAGGAATTCAAAATCTGCCGGTTGTTCATTCTTTTCAGCCGAAACCTTCTTTTCGAATTGGTCTTTTGGACTATAATCAACTCCCACGCTATCTAAAAAACCAGATTGAGGGCGCCGGTTGTGAGTATACTTTTACGAAAGACGGAAATGCCTTTATGATCAACGGGTTAATGAAAATCAATGGTGTATATGAAATGTTAGAGCGAACCAAGGAATATGACAAGACGATAATTTATGAAAATGACCGGTGGCAACTTAAACTTTATCTCCAAAGCACTTCTCACTTTGAAGGAGGAAGTTCACATCGGGGGACTATGTGGTTAAAAAATAAAAGAACCAATCAGATAAAAACAAGCCGTATGTTCGGGGGATGCGGATGCTGACCCATTTTGAGAAGCCTCATCAGTTTTTTATTTATACTATAAAAAAACCCCGCGAAAGCGGGGTTTTTGATTTATCTAAATTGAGACTTTATTATTTAGTCAGAATGCCTCCTGTTCTTTGGATGACACCATTAAAGCACATGATATCATTAGCTCCTAATAGAACACCCGCAGTTGGTGAATAGTACAAAGCAAATTGTCCACCACCTGCAGAACCGAATTTCAGATTGCTGCCACCCCATGCAGGAAAACCTGTAGATGATACGACAGCAAAATCAATCACAAAGTTTCTGCTAAGTACGACATGGTCTTTTACAAGCGCCAGTGCCTGTGCCGGAGTAAGTTGATTAATTTGAGTGATGGCACCTGCACTGAAAAATGCCTGAAAAGCAGCGTTTGTAGGTGCAACAAGTGTGAGAACAGAAGTTTTCAATACATTCACCAGGTTGGCGTCAGCTTGAGCAGCTCTGTCTACTAATTTTTTGATGGAATCATAACCTGCAACACTGATCTGGTCGTATACATTGCGTGTTGGAGGGAGAAGGATACCGTTTGAGCTGTTTAGTTTATGAATAACACCATTGTCTGCAGCAATATCTTTTTTAGCATCATCTACATTTTTACCATTTACATAAATAACTCCGCTTGCAAGTTTAGTTACGAAAACTGAATCAGCAGGGGTGTTGATTGTAAGTAGTTTCAGGTTTTTTGCACCTGCAGGAACATCTGAAGAGAGAAACTTCCCTGATATTGTGTGATAACGGATAATACTGTTTGCAGTAGCTTGATCCAGCGAGCCAAAATTTATTGTAAGTGCATTCAGAGCTGCATCAACGGGCGCAAACAAAGTAAATGGACCTGTTGCACTGAGGGTAGATCCCAGATTGGCTGTAGCCATACCTGTTTTAATTTGTGTAAGCTCAGCATCTGTATTAATTTTTCCTGCAATTGTGTTACCTCCCGGAGGCGCATTAAAGGTAAAATCTCCTGTGCTTGTTGCTGTTCCTCCCGGAGTTGTTACGGAAACTTTTCCGGTTGCTCCGCTTCCTACAACTGCAGTGATCGAAGTTGCACTCACAACACTGAATGACGTTGCATTCGCAGTACCAAACTTCACAACCGTTGCTCCTGTTAGGTTAGTGCCTGTAATCGTAACGCTTGTGCCCGTAGTACCGGAAGTTGGCGTAAAGCTTGTGATTGTTGGCGCATTTACCGGAGGTGCTGTATTATAGGTAAATGTTCCTTTTGTTGCTGTTCCTCCTGCTGTTGTAACAGACACAACACCCGTTGCTCCGGATCCTACCACGGCAGTAATGGTTGTTGAATTAACGACATTAAACGAAGTAGCAGCTACATTGCCAAACTTAACAGCTGTTGCACCGGTGAAATTTGTTCCGGTAATAGTAACATTCGTGCCTGTTGTTCCCGACGTAGGCGTGAAGCTTGCAATTGCAGGCTGAGGAGTGCCTCCACCTCCACCACCGTCGTCTTTTTTACAGGAATTAAAAATTGTCAAAATAGAAATTCCCAGCATGAGAATTTTTGAACTAACATTTGTTTTCAGTGACATGTGTTTGTATTTAGTGTTTGATTGTTGGTTTCAATAAAATTTTAAAGGATTTTTTTCAGCGGGACTAAATTAAGGGAAATTCAGATTACAAGCACAAAAGATGTAAGTTCTAAATTTTAGGCTATAATATTTTTTAAAAAAGTCAAGTATTTGTCGAAATAGCTCAACCCTCAAATTGAAAAAGAGTCTAGCTTTAAAATAAATCTATTTTATTTAATTCTTCGGAGGCGGTTTTCTCGAAGCATCTTTATTTCCCCTGAAAGGTTGCCCTTCTTTGCCTGCATTTGACCTTGATTGAGGATTTCCGGCATTTCCTCTTGGCCCTGGTCTGTTGTCAGGTTTGTTTCTTGAGCCTTGTTGCGGTCCTCCGGGTCTTGGCCTGTTATCACCTCTTCCCTGCTGTCCTCTTTCTTTATCCCTTCTTCTCCGGCTGGTCTTTTCAAGACTGCGTAAACTGATCTGTCCCACCAGCTCCACATTTGCCATTTCCTTCTCTTCGGCTTTTGCGGGCGATAGTTCAACTGCACCCAGCTCCTCGGGTCTTTGCCCCCTGGCATTCATCTCACGTATTTCCCTGACCCGCTCAATGGGCACAGGATACTGCTTGTTGCTGTCGGGCAACACATACCACATCAAGTTTTTGAAAATATCTTTTTTGATGAGCGTAGCCGGACCTCTTTCCAGATGAAGCACATCTGCATTGTTTGGAAAATGTTGCAAAGCATCCAGGTAGGTATCCAACTCGTAATTCAAGCAGCATTTCAAACGTCCGCATTGTCCGCTAAGCTTTGCCTGATTGATTGAAAGATTCTGGTAGCGGGCGATATTGGTGGTAACACTTTTAAAATCATGCAGCCAGGTACTGCAGCAAAGCTCCCTGCCACAACTGCCGATGCCTCCGATTTTAGCAGCTTCCTGACGCATACCAATCTGCTTCATTTCTACCTTCACCTTGAACTCGCCGGCATAAACTTTTATCAGTTCCCGGAAATCAACCCTGTCTTCGGCCGTATAGTAAAAAGTAGCTTTCCTGCCATCTGCCTGAAACTCAACTTCAATGAGTTTCATGTCCAGCTTCATTTGAATAATGATGGCTCTTGCTCTTGTTAGAGAAGGTTTTTCCCGTTCCTTGCTTTCCTTCCACTTCTGTAAATCAAGATCAGAAGCAGCACGCATGATCTTTTTTATTTCGGGATGATCTTCTTTAATTCCCTTTTTCTTCAATTGAAGACGCACCAGCTCGCCTGTGAGGTTGACCATTCCTACATCAAATCCGTTGGCTCCTTCTACTGTAACCATATCGCCCTTTACGAATGTTTGAAGGGTATTGTTTCTGTAGAAGTCTTTACGGCTGCCATGGTTAAAACTTATTTCAATGATTCTGCAATCACTGTTTGGGTCGCTAAACGGAAGGTTTGCTAGCCAGTCGTGCACATTCAGTCTGTTGCACCCGCCACTGCTACATCCTCCATTGCTCTTACATCCGTTTGGTGTACCTGTTCCACAACTCGAACAACTCATAGTATGATCAATAAAGATGAATAAATGGAATGCATCAGGGTTAAACCTGCCTCTAGTCGATGGATACAACAGGGAAAATAATGCGTATAAATACAACGATGTAAGCTCAACTAATAAATCCCATTCTGATGGGGCTCACATATTATCAAAAACAGCGGGGAAGCATATTTTTGCGACACGCATCTTTCCCAGAACCTCTCACACCGGTCAGCATTCCGTTTCCAAATCAATTCTTCAGCACTCTTCTCTCACACAATTTTGATTCTGTTTCAAAAATAAGCAATTATCACCAAAGCCTGTATGACGGGGGATTATGCGACCTGATCACCCTCCAGAATAAGGTTAGTTTTGTGTTTGATGATATAAAAGAGACGGATGGTTAATGCCATAAATAACATTTTCCCGTTTGCATTTCGCTCTATATAATAAATTGCTCTGTCTAGTTCACCGGCAATCGCTTCCATTTGTTCTGTGCCACAAATTTGATTGAGCCGGATGGCAAAATCCTTGTCTTTTGCAGCAACATGCAATACTTCTTCGCCGACGGCATCAATACGAATACTTAATTCAATAAGGTGAAGAAATGTGCGTAGCAGTTGTTTCTGATACTCTCTTCCCAATCCGTGCGTTTTGTCAATCCATTTTACCTGTTCAGGCGCCTTGTTTTGAAGTGTCATATTCAGCCAGCTGCGGATTTCTCCCTGCCAGTCTTTGTCTGTTTCCTCTACAAGCCGGAGGGCTTCCCGGTAATTGCCTTCTGAAACCTGTGCGGTCTGCAATGCTGTTTCCGCATCCAGCTCAAATCGTGCCCCCAGTGTTTTAGCTATGGCTTCGGTTTCTACAGGTGGAATACGGATAGCCTGACATCTGCTTACTATCGTAGGAAGTAAAACATTTTCATTTTCCGTTACCAAAAGAAAAATCGTATCCGGCGGTGGTTCTTCAATGAGCTTCAGCAATTTGTTGCCTTCATTTCCCATCATTTCAGGAAGCCATTGTATTAATATTTTACTCCCGCCTTCAAAACTTTTTAAATAAAGCTTTCGTGCAATCTCTTCACATTCCGCTGCGCTGATTTTACCTTGTTTGTTTTCTGCACCAATGAAATCCAGCCAGTCAAACAAATTTCCGTACGGATGCTTAGCCAGAAAGGTTCTCCATTCCGTGATCCAGTCGTCTGATTTGGGCGGGGAATCGCTGCCGGAACTTCTTTTAATCACCGGCATGCTGAAGTGAATATCCGGATGCAGGTATTGTATTGCTTTCAGTACTCCTGCTGATGGGGTTGGTGCTACAGCGTCAGACTCTCCAAATAAACCAGCAGCAGAAGATTGTCCTTTATTTCGCTCAGTCTTATCAATAATATAAGTGCTCATCGCCAGCGCAAGGGGTAAAGCGCCGGATCCTTCTCTGCCAATAAAAAGAAGGGCATGACTCAACCTGTTTTGATCTACCAGCTCTTTTAGTCTGTTAATCAAGTGTTCTTGCCCAACAACATCTTCAAACTGCATGAAGCGAAGTTAAGGAACAAGGCAAAAGGATATGTATTATTGAAGCCGGGATACAATATCATCACTCATCGGATTGGTGCCACTTCCGAAATAAGCGACGGGCTTTCCATTTTCATCAATGAGGAATTTCCCGAAATTCCATCTTATTTCAGCGTCCATCACCCCGTTTAGTGTTTTATGTGTGAGCCAGTCGAACAGTGGATGAATGTCTTTTCCTTTTACACTTACTTTGGCAGCCATCGGAAAACTCACGCCATAATTTTTGGTACAAAACTCACGGATTTCTTCATTGCTTCCCGGCTCCTGTCCGCCAAAATTGTTTGCAGGAAAACCAATGATTACGAGCTTGTCTTTGTATTTATTATGAAGTTCTTCCAGGTCTTTGTACTGGCGTGTGTATCCGCAGCGTGATGCAGTATTGACAATCAATATTTTCTTTCCTTTAAAAGAAGAAAGATCGATGGTTTCTCCGTCTAATGACGTTACTTTAAAATCATGGACAGAGGATATTTTTTGTGCCTGCATAGACGAAAGGATATTAGCAAAAAGAATAATTAAAATAAACTGACGCATATAAATAATTTTAATTACAACAAGTAGAACCAAGGTTGGTTCAAGATTGGCGTTTAAATATTATTTCGGGGGTTTTTGAAGTTTTTTTCTTTAATGCATTCCGGAGCCGACGAAAACTTTGAAAATATTTTAAAAAGAGTATTTTCATATTTTTGAAACAATAGGTACATTACTATTATTTCCTTTTAACCTTTTTTTTAACCAAACCGTTTGTTATGAGAAAACCTTTTATTTTTTCTTTTTTATTTGTTTCTGTTGTGTTTTTCACGGCATGCCTTAGCGGATCCTCTAAATGGGAGTATAAGGTGATGTACTATGACGCACAAAAAATCAGTTCATCTGATAAAAACTATGTAAAAACCAACGACAATTTTGACAGAACAATTTCAAGTACTTCAATTTTGCCGAGTGATGCATCTTTGAATAATTTAGGTAAAGATGGCTGGGAGATGGTATCCTCT
>JBKDJT010000190.1:0-23184 GCA_046345435.1 Bacteroidota bacterium | reverse complement strand
CTATAAAAGATTTGTTTTTCTAAAACATATACCCGCAAGCATTAAATTTTTATCAATTGAACCTTTGATTGATGAAATAACATTATTTCCTGCAATAATATCAGGAAATTATAATTGGTCAATTTACCCTCAAATTGATTGGGTTATCGTTGGTGGTGAAACTGGCAGACTTGCCAGACCAATGAAAATAGAATGGGTTAAGAGAATTTATGAATCATGCAAAGAAGCTGGCGTAGCTTATTTCTTTAAACAGTTTGGTTCTGCATTTGACCACAGCCAACAAGTTCCGGATTACTTAACTAAACGTGAATTCCCAGTATGATAGCGCAAAGTACCATCGAACGCATTCGCGAAGCCGATATCTACAGCGTGGTTTCGCACTTTGTAGAACTGAAAAAATCTGGTGCTAATTACAAGGGTAAATCTCCTTTTACCAACGAAAAAACACCTTCGTTCTACGTTACGCCTGCCAAAAATATTTTTAAATGTTTTTCTTCCGGCAATGGAGGCGATGCTATTCGCTTTGTTATGCTGCACGAAAATTGTGGTTACGTAGAAGCCATCGAAAAAATTGCATCGATCATTGGCGAGCGCATCGAGTACGAACGTCCGGCAACCGATGAAGAAAAGGCACGCTACACCGAAGAAGAACTGCTCTACAAGATCAATGCAGCTGCTGCCAAACAATATGCACAAGCTTTGCAACAGCCTGGCATCGATGCTAACCATCCTGCTTTTATTAGCCTGATAAACCGTAGAAGATTTTCGCCTGATACCATCTTACAATGGCAGATAGGCTATGCTCCGGATCAGTGGGATTTTCTAACCCAAACCCTAAAAGAAAAAGCTTTGGTTGATCCTGGTAAGAAACTGGCTTTGGTAAAAGAAAAAGATGGTAAAGTGTTCGACAGCTTCCGGCATCGCATTGTTTTTCCGATACACGACCACAAGGGCCGGATTGCTGGCTTTGGTGCTGGTATTCTGCCCCACAGCAAAACCAATTACGAAGATGCACCCAAATACCTTAACAGCAGCGATAGTGCCATATACGCCAAATCAAGCCTGCTATTCGGTTTGCACTTTGCAATCCATGCCATTCGTAAAGTTGGATATGCTTTTTTGATGGAAGGCTATACCGATGTTATCAGCTTTCACCAGGCAGGCTACAACAATGCCGTGGGCACTTGTGGCACAGCGTTAACACCACAGCAAGCCACACTGCTAAAAAAATATACTGCTAAAGTGGTAATTGTGGGCGACCCTGATCATGCAGGACAGGAGGCCGTTGTAAGAGCCATTCCTATTTTACTTTCAGTTGGTTTCGAAATCACCGTAATGTCGTGCCCAATGGTGCTGCAACTAAAGCTTGATGATAAGCCAACAAACAAAAACCCAAACCCACAACCGTTTCGCGAACTGGTATTTCTTAAAGCCTACGATAAAAAGAAGAAGCATTACACTTTTCTACACAACAAACAATTATTAGAAGTGGAAGAAAAAGAAATTGCTGATTTGGCAAAGATTGATCCGGACGAACTGGTGCGCTTATTCCCTGCGCAAAACACAGACTGATTTTTTTAACTCCTAAACCACTACAGATACATGTTATTAGGTGCCAAAAACCTAGAGGAATACATCACACTACACCAGCGCGACAGCATAGAATGGTTAACTGATAAACTTTTATTAAACGTAACCAACCCTATACTACGCAGTGAGTGCTGGCAAAATGTAGCTGCGATAATTGCTTTGCTGCCACAACCTGCAGCACGCGAAGAATACATTAAAAAAATTAGCAAGCCCAACGGCTTAAGCTGGCAAACACTTGCTAAAATGGTGGATGATGCTTTAAAGGTCCACAAAAAGAAAGAAGCCAAAACCAAAAAAGAAAATGTAGCGGTTAAGAAAAATAAAATTGCTAAGCTTGAAAGTGATCCTAAAACATGGCCTTTTTTTAAAGAGATAGCCAAAGAAGATAAGGCCACTGGCGAAAGTATTTTTACAGGTATTGTTATCGATAAATTAAAGTTTGTACAACTTCTTTCTTCATTTGGTTTTAGTAGATATGGTACTGGCGTACAAGGCGACTACAACTTTGTAAAGCTTGAAAGCAACATCATTAAATCAGTTGATAGAAATTACATTATCGACTACATCGAAGATTTTATCAAAAAGGAATACGATTTTGATGCTGCCGGGTATGAACATGTAGATGCTAGCTTATTGCTTAACAAAATGTACGATAACATGGGCCGACTATTTTCAAACGATATGTTTGCCAGGGCACGTACCGAAGAACCAATAATTGTTAACCGCGATACAGCAACCGAAACGTTTTTTTATTATCAAAACGGTTTTGTGCGCATCAACAAAGAAGGCTACCAGCTTTTGCCTTACGATAACATGCAAGGCAGTGTATGGGAAGGCCAGATTATGAAGCGCGATTTTGCCATACTGGATACCAACGTTACGCCCAACGAAATGGGAAACTTTGCTGACTTCGTTTGGAAAATCGCTGGCGAAAATGCAGAGCGCTTTCAGGCACTATGCAGCATTATTGGCTACCTAACACACGACTTTTACGAATACAAATTAAAGGCCGTGTTGTTTACAGATTCCACACTGGCAGAAAGCAGCGAAGGCCGTACAGGTAAAACCTTATTGGCAAAGATGATTGGCCACGTGCGCAGCTATGCAGAAATAAACGGTAAAGATTTTAATACAGGCGATGTAAACCGTTACGCAATGGTAACGATGGAAACGCAAATTGTACACATTAACGATGTGGCCAATAGAGGTAGAAATGCTTTCAACTTCGAAGATGTATTCAATGATATTACCGAAGGCTTCATTGTAAATGGTAAGTATTTAAAACCTTACCGGCACTGGTCTAAAATTTTATTATCAAGCAACAAATCTTTAAACATTACCGGAGCCAGCCAGCGCGATCGCATTATCGAATTTGAAATGTCGGACTACTGGAACGAAGAAAGAAGCCCTGCAGCTTATTACAACCAATGGT
Source organism: Bacteroidota bacterium (assembly GCA_046345435.1). GTDB lineage: Bacteria > Bacteroidota > Bacteroidia > Chitinophagales > Chitinophagaceae > Lacibacter. The sequence continues at coordinate 20,162 of JBKDJT010000190.1, read as the reverse complement.
TCGGACGCGATTGGGACGAAACCGAGTGGCACAAGTTCGATAATTTCATGTGCTTTTGTTCGCAGCTATTTCATGTTCACGGCTTGTTACAACCAACCATTATCAATTTGAACACACGCAAATTGATGGATCATGTAGGCACCGAGTTTTTAGATTTTATGGATGATATTGAAAAATCTGTAATTGAAAGTGGTACACCGTGGACAGGCTACATATTCCGCTTAAACGAAAGCCCTTGCAAAGACTTTTATCAATTCGAGTTCGACAGCAAACAGTTGCTCAATAAGTTTTTAGAAAACAATTCTGATAAGCGCAGCTGGTTAAATCAAAAAAGATTTAATCAGTGGATAGTAAAATTCTCGGAGTTAGAATTAAAAATAAAACGCCCACGCTATTTCCGCAGCAATGGCATCGGGTATTATCAATTTGTAGAAACACCAAAAGGATAAGCTATGAATTTACACAAGCGATATACAAAGCAAGAAATTGATTTTATAAAAGCGAATGCTTTGAAGTTAACTACAGAGCAAATCGCGCAACAGTTAAACAGAACCGTTCCTGGTATTGCCTTTAAAATTAAAACACTAAAAATTAACCGAAGGCCAACTATCAAGCGTTGGACTGCCGATGAAATCAGTTTGCTAAATCAAATTCACAAAAGCTATACCAGGCAGGATCTTGCAGAAATTTTTAAATGCAGTTACGAACAAATGGTAGCGTGTTTAAAAAACAGAAAGCTTTCAACCGGCAGAGATACTCGTTTTAAAAAAGGTCATATACCACCACAAAAAGGCAAGAAAATTCCCTTAAGCAAGATGCCTGCAGCTTTTCAGCAAAAGGTTTTTAAAAAAGGAAACGTGCCACACAATACCAAAACCGATTTGCATGTATCCGTTCGCAACATGAAGGGCAGAAACTATAAGTGGATAAGGATATCAAAAGACAACTGGCAGTTATACAATCGCTATGTGTGGCAGCAACACCATGGATCCATTCCCGATAATATGCTGGTTGCTTTTAAAGATGGTAACACACTCAATTGCAACATCGAAAATTTATACCTGGAAACAGTAGAGCAGCACATGCAGCGCAACACTATCCACAGGTATTCTCCCGAATTAAAAGAAGTATTTCGTTTGGTAGGTAAGTTAAAAAGTAAAATAGCAAAGTATGAAAAACAAGATTGAAGATTTAAAAAACCATTTATTCGCACAGCTTGAAAGATTATCGGAAGATGAAGACATGAAGAATCCAATAAAGCTTGAGCGTGAATTAAAAAGAGCAAAAGCCATTAGCGAAGTAAGCCAGGTATTGGTTAGCGCAGCAAAAGCTGAAATCGATTTTATAAAAACTACCGGAAAAGTAAACGATACAATTTTTATGAGAATCGATAAGGCTAACACTAACACAAAAAGTTTACCATCAAATACTTAACCAATGGCCAACACAGTTGTAAAAACCCCAATTGTTTATTACGGTGGCAAAACCAGTATTATTCACCATTTGCTTGAATTGGTGCCATTGCATGAAGTGTACACCGAAACATTTTTTGGTGGTGGTTCACTATTTTTTGCAAAGGATCCGGTAAAAAATGAAACGATTAACGACAGGCTAAATGTCGTAGTAAATTTTTATCGATGTTTGAAGCTGCATTACCGGCCGTTAAAAAAATTAATTGAAGCAACATTAATTTCTAGGCACATTCATTACGAAGCGTTAAGGCTTATTCAAAATTTTAATAAGGTCCATGGTGCCAACATTGCTGCACTTGGCACAAGAAAAAAAATAGAATTAGCCTGGGCTTTTTGGGTATCAACAAATTTTGCTTACAGTAATAAAATAGGTGGTGGTTATAAATACAGCAACCACATGAGCGTAAGCGTGCCTGATACATTACACAAACGCAAAATGCAATTTACCGAAGCGTTAGCCGAACGGTTGCAACATGCCTACATCGAAAATGAAGATGCTTTAAAAATTTTGAGGTCCCGAAATGTAGATAAAGCATTTCATTATATCGATCCTCCGTACCCAAATGCAGACCAGGGCCACTATGCCGGTTACGGATGGGATCAATACGAAAACCTGTTAAAATTTTTAGCTCAAGAATGCAAAGGCAAGTTTGCATTAAGCAGCTACAACAGCGAAATGCTTTCTGGTTACGCAAGCATTTATAACTGGCACAAGCGCGAGATTACCCACAAGATAACTGGCCGTAAAGACAGCAATTTTGCTGCAAACCGTTCCGAGCGTACAGAAGTAATTGTAACCAACTACAGCAGCACATGTAACACCCTTAAATTATTTGAGCAATGAAACGATTAATGATTAACGATGTTTGTTACGCCAAATATGAATTAGATGGCGAGAGATTATTTTTAAAAATGATAAGACAAATTATACCAGGAAAGGATAATGTTGGTGATTCCGAAAACCTTTTAGTTTATATAATTCAGTCAATTGAAAATAAAAAATTTAAGTACGTTGGATTTCTAAATGTTTAAACATGCCACAAGTACAAACAACATACAACGTAACCAACTACAGCAGCACATGTAACACACTTAAACTGTTTGAGCAATGACAATCGAAACATACAATCAAGCAAAATTTTTACAAGATAAATTAACCCACTTAAGCACTAAAAAGCTTCAAGTCGAAAAAATGAGAAAGCGTACAGATGATGAAGAATTTAATACTTTGAGAGAGTTAGCACATGATGCCATTTGCTATGCAATAAGTAGATTAGAAAAAGATTTTAACAATTTATAAAAGCAATATGCCACAAGTACAAACAACTTACAACGAAATACACCAGGCAGGCTATTGGTTAGACTTTTGTAAAAAATACAATGTAAACGAATACTGCATGGCAGAAGGTGCCGACCCCGAAACGGTTTGTTACATCACTATGAAAGATGCCCTGGAATGGAATCTACTGGAAGATATCGCCAGCGATGATACACCGGATGATGAAATTGAATTTACACCATGCTCGGAATGCGATGGCCACGATGCATGTCAAGATTTTGGATGCGCTATTGAATTAGGTTTAGGACATTTAATTAATCGTGACTTAGAATGAAACAAAATATATTTTACGGAAATCAAATTCAACTAAACAAAGTTGAATTAGTTATGATAAAAAGACTTGCTTCTTCCGTTAGATATTTGCCTGGTTGTTACGATAAGAAGTTTATAAATGATATCTACGGTAAAAATCATTTATCATTAAAACAATTAAATTTTGTAAAGAAGCTTTTTGATAAATACCGGAAACAAATTTTTGATTATCAGGAATTGGTTTTACAAATAGACCCTGAAAGATTTAAAATTGAAATTAAAAATCCTGATCTTTTTGATGAACTGAAAATTAAGATTACAGACACAAAGTATAAAAAATAAAAAGCCCTGGTTACAGGGCTTTTTTGTTAGTTCTTTTTCTCTAGTTCTTTTTCATAGTTTAAATCTACTGGCTTCAATGCTGCACCGGTAATAATATCGATTATCATCGGTATGCCAGCTCCTAAAATGCCAAGCCAATATTTACCATCAATTTTTTGTCTGATCTTAAATTCTTGTGTTTCGTAACCTTCAGCTTTCAATCTAACCTCGCGATAATCTGCAAATTGTCTTTTAACAGTAATCGCATTGTTCGATGTTCCGGCAGGCTGATCGTCAATTTCAATTTTGGCATCAACTGGTTTTGTTTTAATTACTATCACATCACTGGTGCCACTTAAAATTGTGGCGCAGCTGTTAAGTAGAATAGTGCTGGCAATAGCCAGTACGGTAATTGTTTTCTTGTGCATACGAGTTTTGTTTATGTCCGCAATTTAGGATGGACAATGATAATTTCGTTTTGATTAAAAGTCAAAAAGTATGGTTAAAAGTTTAAACCGTTTACAACCGTTTTACTATTTACCTTGTGTTTTACACTTTATATTAAAAAATAAGTGACTAATCGTCTTTTGAAGGTTAATAAACTGAAAATCAATAAATTAATTCAGTCACTTGACAGTCGTTTTCAAGACGAAAAGGCACTTGGACAAATTTCGCACTTTTATAACATTGAACTTGAGTAAATGTTAGGCACTTGCAAACGACTTTTCGTCTTGCAAGCGACTGCCAAGTGCCTTAGTTAAATTACTGTAAATCAATAAGATAGGCGCAAAAGTCGCGAAGTCGCGAAAAAAAACGCAGAAAATGGTTTACACAACCTTTAAAAAACCTGTAATTTTTTTCGGTCGATTGGTTCACCAAACGTTTTGCGAAACAGTTCAAATTCGATAGGAGTAACCAGACAGCGGTTGCCTTTTCCGCTACTTTTTGCCGATAGTATTCCGGCCTTTTGCATGTAATCAGTTACGGTTTTGTGCGATATGCCGTAAAGTTGTCCGATCTGCTTTCTTGTAATCATGCTATATTTCTACAGAGGCATTAATTACCCAAATATAAAATTATTTACACTGATAATTAACCATTTACCTAACGGTTTTCGGGGGTAAAACGTTTTGCCTAACCTTGCTTACGAACAAGGCAAACAACTGATGTGTATAGGGCCGAAAGCCCTATGCACTCACTAAAGCAAAAGCATGAAAAACCTGATAGTAATTGGTGTAATCGGTTTAGTAATTGGCGTTGGTGCCTGGGCATATCGCACTGGCCAGAAAATAGCCAATGAATTTACCTTTAAACCACTTGGTTTTGGCAAGCCTTCTATTTCGAAAGGGTATTTAACCGTTCCGGTATTAATCGAATTGGTTAACCCATCACCAGTAGCTATTAATCTCGATGGTTTATTAATCGATTTGTATTTACAAAAAGGTAGCCAGTGGGTAAAAGCAGCTACAGTTAACCAGGCAATCAGTGTGCCTTCGGGTGTTAGTCAACAATCCGTTTTTCCTATTATCAATTTGAAGCAAGTATTTGGTGGTGATTTACTCAACACGCTTAACACTATTCAGCAAAGCTTAAGCACAAGATCATTTACCATCAAAGCAGAAATAACTGGCCGATATGCTGGCATTATCATTCCAACACAATCCATTGCAGCGCAAACGATCAAGGTATGAAGGTAGCATATTCAGGTTTAGGTTTAGTTCCCAACGGTTCTCGTACCGTTAAGCCCATATCGGCCAGTGTTTTGGCATTAGTTCCAAAACCAGATGGAAAAAACCAAACCATCAAAAGCAGTGATGCCGACCCTGTGCGCGATACTGTGCCTTTAATTATGAAGCTGGCAAAACGCCAGGCATGGCAAGGCGAAAAGCTTGCAAAGAAACTGAAAGGCAAAAACGTAAAAGAAACCGTTCGCAACAATTGGAACTTTTTCTTTGACCACATACAATACAAGAAAGACATTCCAGGCAAAGAACAAGTACGTTCACTTAGAAGATTAGTACATAATGCATCGGAGGGTGGTGATTGCGACTGTTTTGTGAATGGTTTGAGTAATTTATTAATCAACCAGGGCATTGCTCATAAGCTGCGTATTGCAGCCTATAACGGTTCACCCAATTTCAGCCATATATACATTGTTGTTCCCGATGGCGAAACAGAAATTATTCTTGATCCGGTTGTGCATAAGTTCAATTACGAAGTGCCTTACAGTTCCAAAAAAGACTTTGATATGAAATTAGAATCATTAGATGGCATTGATGAAAGAAGCAGAGGATGCAAAAAATACATCAAGCCAGGAGGTAATAGAAAAATAGCAGTAAGAACATCGCATTTAAACCATTTAGGTTTAAAAAATACCGATGAAATTCTACAAAAGAATTTGATTCCATATACGAAAACCGTTGTGGATGAAAAACCAGCCTTTGTTGTACAAACCAGGCAAGGCACTCGCGTGCTAGGCCAGTTTACACCACAAAGCAAAGAAAAAGAGCTTGTCAATAATTTGGCGGCAGAGCAATTAACTGTAACTGGCGAAGCGGTTAATAACAGTTCTGCAAAACCAAAAGAGATAACTCAAAAACAAGCCGGCACAACCATACTCGCGTTACTCATGCTTGTAGCCGTTGCAGGTTCAGTAAGAAGTAACGCAGCGTAAAAAATGTAGCATTAAATTTTCAACAGATGAAAAAAATCACTTTACAATCCGCAAAGGATGAAGCGTTGGGTTCAGTTGTTGCAGCTGCCGGAGTAGTAGTAGGCAGTTTAGCAATGAAGATGGCCAGCGGTAGAATTAACCCTTGGATAGTGCCATTGATTGGCCTTGCAGGTGGTTATGCAGCCCGATTAATGGGCAACGAAACGGTAAAAGATGTAGGCACTGGCTTACTCATTGCCGGAACCATGGACCTTACTAAAAAAGGTTTAGAAGCATTGGGCGAAAAAGTACCATTTGCAGCCAACATTGCAGCCAACATTCCAACCTTAAGTGGTATGGGTGAACCTATGATGTTTGAAGATACATTCGATGCATCTTCGCTGCGTGGTGGTATGGGTTACCAGGAAGCAGTAGTGATTGACACACAATCATTACGCTAACCAAAAGCCTATAGTGATCAGTTGTTTGCCGACAAAAATTTTCAATTAAAATTTTAAAACTGATCATGAAAAAATTTTTCATTCTATCGATTATGGTTGCCTTTCTGGTAAGTGCCGGAGCATCCATCGCAGCGTATGCCAGTGATAACGCAGAAGCTGCACACAAATACGAATTAGTTGCTGCATGTAGCCTATTGTTAGGAAGCAATGTAGCTACAGGCAAAGCAAGTGTAATTCTAGGGGGTTTTAACCGTGCGTATTTTGCACCTGGACAAGACCCATATTCTCGTGCAGAAATTGCACTTGTTAATTTCTTAAAGAATAATAAAGCAAGTCAGGAAACCTACGTAAATCTGCAAAACCAAAACATTTACGTTGATACATTAACCGCAGCTTTACGTTTTGCAATACCGATTTCGTTTACAGGTACACGTGATTTAATTACACAATCCGCACAATTCTTTCAAGGTCGAATTCCTGAAGAATGGAATCAGGCACAATTCCCGAAAGGATACAACCTGGCTATTAGCCACATTCAAGTTGGTTATGCATCGGATGCATCTGTAACCGTTCCTGAAGGCGATGTTGACTTTACAAATATTTCAGATTCATGGCCAGCAGCTTTTCGTAATTCACAATTACGTTTCTCGCAAGCTGGTGCTTTAAAAGGCAAGTACGATGTACTTTTCACAGGAACAAAAGCGGCAGGCCAGTTCAATAACGTTGAGGGTACAGGTTTAGAATTGCAAGCTCCAATGATTTTGGAAGAAGGCAAGGCTACTAAGCTTGAATTGATCACTCCGCAAGGTGTGGCATTCCCTGCAACTCCGGCTAACTTGTTCATCGAAATTTTACTTTTCGGTGCAGTTACCCGCTTAAAATCTTAAGCAAAAAAGCAACACTAAAAAAAAGCCTGGTTGAAAGGCCAGGCTTTTTTCAAAATCTCAACTAAAAATTTATTACCGTGGCAAAAGGAAAAAAGAAGGTATCGTTCGATATCAAAAAAGCGATGGTTGTGTACCATCCTAACGGAAAGGATTTAACTGTAAAGCCTAAAAACCGTTCGCAATTGGCAGTAGTCGTAAATGAATACGAACACAGTAAACAAACTGGCAATCCGGCAGAACCGGAAGTTAAGCGCAACGTGGTTGATCTTAACGTATTTTCAACTGCAGGTGTAGTTGTAAAATTCCGTGTACCTGAAAAGAAAGATGCACGCGATGGCGAAAGCTACTTCGAATACTTAGGCGATTCAGGCAAATTAGAATCCGAAGATTCCGAAAAAGAAGAGCAGTAAACATTTTCTCACTTTAAAAAAAATCTAAGATGGACAAGTTGAGAAAAACAAAATACCAGGTTGTAACGGTAACCATTCCTACAACGGCAACACCTGGCAATGTAATCGAAGAAGGAATAGTTTTAGATAAAGACTTTTCGCATTGCGATGGTGTGGCTGTTAGTGTAGAAGGAACGTTATCAACATTATCACATGTAAATGTTGGTGTGCGCGATTCGTATGCAACGTTACATGATGATGTACACATTGAGCAGTTTCAAGCCAGCTCTGCCGTAGCACCCAACGAAAAGTTTAAAGACTTATTTAGTGTTACGGATGGCCGTAGGGTCGTTGCAAGGGTTACCCCTCCTGCAGCTCCTGCAGCACAAGTGCGCATTCAGTTTACATTCCGCTTACGCGATGATTTAAAAGTAATTAACGAAGCGTAATGGAACTGTACATTGTAAAGACAGACCACATTTTGATTAATAAGGCTAATCCTGACCAGATTAGCCTTAAAGATCAAATTGTTATTGGCATCGCTATTGAAAACCTGCCGGATTCAAGCGATGATTTGCAATATGGGCTTAATGAAGCACCAAAAATAACACTTGCACCAGGCGATGGAGCACGTGCATACGGTGGTTTTCAGGCTAACAACATGCCGATGGTTTACGATGGTTATTTACAAGTTAAATATCCTGATACGGCCACTGCGCCCAGGGCATTGGTTATTATCACTTACATCACACCACAAACAAAAAAACTGTGCTAACGCTATCCCCTCAGACATGCGCAAACTGTGGAACGACTTTCGAACCAAAGCGAAAGGATACCATCTATTGCAGCGATAAATGCAAGATTGAAGCTTTCAAAAAAAGAAAGTTATCTGATCAACCAACATTATTTAATACCCCTCAAAAACCGATAGCAGAAACGGTTAAACAACCGATTATGGTTACTAAAGAAATTACCAAGGCACCGCCCGATTTAGGCATTGCCAGCCAGTTTGTAATCGATCATCAGAAAGATATAATTGCCGAACTGCGTAGAGAGCTGCAGGCTTCTAAGGAAGAATTGAAAAAATCATCCGAAGAAAAAATGGACTTGAAAGAGCAGCTGAAAGACTTGCAAAACGAATTGGAGGCAAAACCAAGAGGCTTGCAAGGCTTTATTACAACCAATCCTGGCGTGGTAGAAAAAGCAGTTGAAATGTTCGGTCCGCTACTGGTAAAAATTGGAGAAAAGGCGATGGCCGATGACCAGCCAAAAGCCATTGCAGGACCTAGCCAAAGCGTTGCAAGCTGGCTTGCAGGACAATCAGAAAGCATACAAAAACATTTTATTGAACTGATTCAGATACTTGCTTCTAATCCTGATAAGACAGAAAGCAAACTGATTGAAATAAAGCGATCATTAATGAATGTTGAACCTGGCAAAAGTGCCACACCAAGTTTTAGATGAACACTGTAAATATAGGCCAACGTTATTATGCAGATACTACCCATGTAGAGGTGACTACTATTGCTTTGCGCAATAGACGTTCGCCAGGTGGTAAAGCACGTAAATGGGGAATGCTCGTTACCGTTACGGCAGACAATAAAACCTATGAATTAAAACGTGGGTTAGTTGATACCGATAAATTTAATAATGCCAACTGGCAAGAATTTCAAGGTTCAGGAGGTGGAAGCCTTACACTAAAATTTCAGCAATTTAATTACACGCCAGTAAATACAGGTCAATTTACCGTAAACAATGGCGTAATTAACACGCTGTTACTCGTAGAGCATAACGGTATAATACAGCGCGAAGGAGTTGATTTCACAAGGGCTTTAAACGTGATTGATTTTGGAGGTGCAATACCAGGCAGCGGAACGGTTACCGTTATCTATTTTGAAACCGTTGCTGGCGTAATCTATGAAGAAAAGCTGGCCTTGCGCACGGTAGATGTTAGCGGTGCAAACATTACGTTTGATCTGCAAAACCGTGCCGAGAATGTGTTTAATTCAAGCGCAACATTTGCCAGTGCAAAAACAATTTTAGTTAATAACACTGCAGGAGCAATTCACTTTAGTTGGATTTTCGAGATTACCAATTTAGCTGCAACGTTAACTTTTCCTATTGCAGTAGAAATGCCGGAATCAGATACACGTTGGAATGCAGCAACCAATGTATGGACGCCTTCAGCAATCGGTAAATATGAAATAAGTGTGCTTAACGATGGTACCAATTTAAAAGCAGTTGTTAGCGCAAGGTATGTATGACAGTAATAAGGCGACATAGACTTATACAGCCTCCGGTAGATACAAATCTATCATTGGCAGCTACTGTACAAACATTACCAGGCTCGGAATGGGACTGGCAAGATCGCGTGCCTATTGGCAAATGGGAATCTACTATACAAATGTTTGATAACAAGATTTATTTAGGTTCATGTAAAATATGGGGGCCTAAATTTCAATCAATGGGTATGATGGGAGTAGTTGACAGTCAAAAAGGAATTTACCCAGCATCTGTCGAAGTTTCAAAATATCAAGGTGAGGTAGATAATCACTTAACGGCTAAGATATATGCCGATGCTAATAAAATATATGCGGTTCAAGAATTTAGACATGGTATAAACCAGGAGATTTGGATAGCCGATAAAGATAATTGGAATTTTCAGCAAGGTAATACACTTGTTGGAGATGTTAGGCGGGGAATTTTTTATCCTAGGATTGGTGCAGGATTTAGAATGACTGTACAAATCAATACTGGTCAAGACTTAGGATTTATCGAATTTGATGGCACAAATTGGAGTGCCGTTCAACCATTAATTTTAATAGAACAAGTAGGTAAAAGATTATACCCTTATGCACCATTTGGCCAGTACTATTCCAACAATGGTTGGGATTATATTATCATGGCTAATGGTACAAGCGGGGGCTTTGAGGAGTTTTATGAATTTAAAACCCAAGATTGGATTACTTTTTACAATCGCACCCAAACACATTCATTTGTACCATCAGTTTCAACACCAAATACATCTGTATTAAGAGCTAATGGTTACAAAATTTGTGGTGTTCAAAATTCAGTAAATAATCTTGCTGACTATCATTCTTGTATTGATAATTCGGGTAATGTTCATCATTTGTTTTATCAGAATTACAACAATGAGATGTATTATATAAAGCATAATGGTGTTAGTTATGTTCAAACTTTAGTTAGCTGGCCATTACCTATTTCCGGTTATTCAACCCCTGTAATAACAGATGACCCTGCCTTACAGTGGATGCAAGCGCGTAACGGTAAAATATATGCCATTGTTAGATGTCAAGTAGGTGGATTTTATAAGGCATATCTATTTCAATCAACCGATGGCTTAACTTGGACTACAATAGGTGATATTTTCCCGCATACAAATGAAACCATAGATAGATGCTATGGCCCACAAAATGTAATACCAGATAATATAAATTTTGCCTTCATAGGTTGTAAAGGAACTTACCAAAGTGTAGCAAATAATACTACAGATGTATATGTAAGAACTGCCAGTTGGGGTAGCATTACTCCTTATGTACAGGATACGTTTGATTTAACTTATGCAACAAAATCCGCAATGCTTGCCGACATTGGTTTTTCTATGTATTACGATACAACTGATGTTGATTTATCTGCTGATGTTGTTACCGAATTAAACGATCAGTCTGGTAATGCCAACCATGCAACTACTGTAGGTAATGCTGCGCACATTGAAGGTGGAGCAATAAAAACATACGGAAGTTCTTATTTTTCTATTGCTAATTTTTCTGCATTCAGGACAAACACACAGTTTACTTTTGTGACAGTAGCCAGAAAAGTAAACGATGCCTGGCTTTTATCTTTTGGCGATACCGGAGCACAATTTCAATATTTAGGTTTACGCCTGGTAATGGGTAGAGTTCTAAATTATTTATACAACATTACCAGTGTTAGTTCCGACCAAATTTCCGGATACGGTCAACTTGTTGGTATTGATTACGCAATTATAGTAGTAACATGTAATGGAAAGCATTTAAGAATATTTGTAAATGATGTTGAAGTAAATAAAGAATGGAATGATTCTGCACCTGCTGCCGCTGTAAGATGGGCAAACGGGTATAACGCAGCATTAGATAATATGCTGATTGGAGCTGCAATTACTTCGCAGATTATTGCATATACACCATTAGATTTTAAATGTTGGGGTTATAAAAACGCTGTAATTTCCGATACTCAACGAAGAAGATTATTCAATCATTTAGCTTCTGTATATGGAATAAATTTGAGGTCTTTGGGTACACCAACTACATACGAACCCGAAGCTGAATTGGCTTTTTTAAGAATGATTGTCCAACCTAGCATTGCTGAAAAATCAGAATTATCAAATCAAATTCAGTTAATCAAACAACAAAATGGTTTAACACAAGGTGAATTATCTTTAGCAAATAGATTTGATTTTCTTTATTTATCTGCCCAATCCGATGCTGATAACGCACTAATAAATTTTGCTAGAGAAAAATTTGATTTAGTTCGTGTTAACAGTCCGGTATTTACACCTAGCAGAGGTTATAGATCTAATGGTACCACATCTTATTTAAGAAATGGATTTAGGCCATCCAGACATTCATCTTTTTTAAACAATGCTTTTGAAGCTTTTAGCTATGTAATAGAAGATGTTGCAAGGGGTAATAAAGCAACTATGGGTACACGTCAGACTGTACCTTCTGCACTGGCAACAATTAGAATAATCCCAAGAAACGCATCAGATCAGAGTTCATTTATCGTGGTTAGTGGTTCGGCAATTAACATAGCTGGCATCACAGATATGAGAGGGTTTTTATCAGGTCAAAAAAGTGGTAGCACTACAACCGAAGTAAGAAAGGATCTAGCTACAAATACCACTGTAACTTCTTCACAAGCATTTGTTGATAGAGAATTATACTTTTTAGCAAGTAATGTAGATGATACAAGTGCAGAATTTTATTTAGATGCAACGGTTGCTGTATGGGGTTGGGGTAGTTGGCAAATTGATAACATTGCTTTAAGAACAAGTTTAAGAGATTGGTTAATTGCAAAAGGAGTAACAGGAATATAATATGCCAGTAAGAAATCAAATAATCGCACAACAAATTAGCAGCTTTCATCAAGTTGCTCAAAACTTCTTTTTAATAGCCAACAATGCAGGTAATACCGTTGGTTCCAATCTTTTACAACGTGTCAGCGATGGATTAACAAATGAAAGGGCGAAAGCACCAGCATTTGGTTTTGGAGGAACAATAAATGGCATCAAAGGAGATAATTTTATTTCTTTAGCATTGGCAGCATCAGGAGGTAACTCACAAGGAAGTTTATCGCAATGCAGAATATTAATCCCTGATAATAAGCAGGTAAATATTGTTTGTACTGTTTTTGGTAGATCAAATCCTTTAGGAGAATACTACACTGCAAAACTTGAATACAATTTTAAGCGTGTGGCTGGTGTTGTTACTGGCGAAGGCGCTCCGGTGGTTACCGATCAGGGTTTGCTTAAAACAAACTACAATTTTGCTTTAACATTGATTGATATTGGTGGTGGTGAAATTGGATATCGTGCAGCATGGACTGCCGCACGTCCTGCAGTTGAATTATACATGACAATCGAATATTTCTTTACAGCATAATATGAGCCAGGATAGCAGAGATATGATAAAAGAAGTTGGCCTTTGGGTTGGCCGTGTGATAATGGGAATTATTTGTTGGTTATTGCTTAGGGTGGTAAACGTTTGGGACCGCCAAGATGAAAACATTAACCAGCTGCAAATTCAATTTCAAGAATTAAAAACAGATGTGCGCATAATTAACGAACATGTTATCCGCACTGAAAACGATATACAAGAAATTAAAGAAGACCTTCGCGCAAAATGAAATTCATTGAAGAAAGATTATTTAAGTCATGGAAAACCGCACTGGTTGGTGTGGTTATTATAGTAGGAGCGTTAGCCACTGTGTTTGCCGGCAAAGCAACGCTAACCGAAGCAGGAGCATTTATTGTTACTGGCATTACTTTATTTTTTTGGAAAGAGAAAAAAGAAAATTAATTACCCTATGAAAACTACCCTAGAGAAAAACGCAAAGTACCAGGCAGAAATAAAATTAGAGGTACTGGAATCATTCGCTAGCAACGACATGATTAAACAAAAGCTCGCGCAAGCAGGATTTAAAGAAATAGTTGTAGAAGGAAAAGGCGCAAGCAGATCAGCAACCGGTATTTGGCCAGGCGAAACACAAACGGCCGAAATACCACAACAAATTAAGTCAATTAAAAAATTGTGATATGTACGGATTATCAACAGGTTTAGGTTGTGCTTGCCAAAACAATGGCATAGGTTCACTGAATACCGATACCATTAGCATAGGAGGGAAGCTATATAGCGCAGGGCAGATAATTGATAAAACAATTGTGGCATCTCGCGATGTGTTTTTATATCCATCTCTATTCAGAAATGAAGGCCGTTTTGTAGTGAAAGCAGGCCAGCCAATTGGTAAAGCATTTTCATACTTAAGACCAGATCAAAAGAGTAATCCAACAGGTCGTGTTGCTCTTATTTTCGAACGTGGAAGCAATCAGTACTTTTGGCTAAAAGATGATAATGCCGTAAGCACACCAGCACTACAACAGCAAGGCGTACAAACGCTAAAGCAGGAGGTTAAGGAAAAGCAGGAAGAAGAATTAAAAGACAAAAGTCCTGTAGAGTATTATATTAAAACATACGGACCTAAATTATTAATTGGTGTTGGCGTTGCATGGTTAGTGGTTACCGTGGCCAAAGAATTTGTAAAAGCAAAAGTGAATAAACCACAAGCACAAGCACAAAATCAAGCAGCATAGTTATGGCAGAATTTGCACCAGCATACGATAAATTTATTAAACCACTCGAAGGTGGTTATGCTAATGTTTCTGGCGATAAAGGAGGCGAAACATACGGTGGTATAGCACGTAAGTTTTGGGCTTCTTATACGGCAGTGTGGAATTTTATTGATGCCTACAAAGCCAAGTTTGGTACAATTAAACACAACCAAAAGTTTAAAGAATTAGATGCACCAGTAAGGCAGTTTTATTTAGACATGTGGAACCGAAATGGCTTTGGTAAAATCAACAATCAGGATTTAGCCAATATTATTTTCGATTGGTTTGTAAACAGTGGTTCACTGGCTTTCAATACCAAAGCGCCTGAAACATTTGGTGTTGATGAAATACTGGCTAAACAGTTTGGGCAAACCGTTCCGGTAGATGGTAAGTTAGATCAAACTACTATCAACGCAATTAATAAAGTGAATCCGGTAAGCTTGCACCAGGCCATTAAAACCGAACGCGAAAAATTTTATAAAAGACTTGTAGAGCGCGATGCAACACAAGCTAAGTTTTTAAAAGGCTGGCTGGCACGGATAGAAAAGTTTGCGATAAGCGATACAGGCAAAGGAGTTTTTATAACTGCATTTTTAGCAGGGCTTTTTTTTTTAGGATATAAGTTATTAAACAACAATCAGGCTTAGGGGGTCTGAAGGTGCAGCTGGGTTAGAGGGTAGCCCACTGCACCAAAGAATTTGATATGGCACAGAAAATTTTAATCATCGGAATCATTGCAATGGCAGGAACATTATCGGGTATCTTCTTGCAGCAAAAGTTTTTTAACGAATCTCCGGAACAAATCGACTATGAAAGAATACGCAAAATAGTGGGCGAAGAAATTAAACAACTTCCCACACCAACAGTAAGCGTACAACCTTTCGATGTTGAAAAAATAAAAGGCGTGCGCGAGTTCAATTACTCGCCAGCCTTCTCCGGAAATGTTACCCTTTCCGGATGCGACAGCACAGCGATGAAAAGACTGGTAGAATCCGCAGTGGATAAAGCATTATCAAACTACAGAATTAAAAGAAAGTAAAATGAACGCAGTTTCATTAGTTAAAAAATATAATTCCTTCAATGGCAAGCTGGTAGATTACCAGGAGTTAGATACTTTCTATCACCAGGTAAAAGATGTGGTTTGTGTTGTAGGAAAAGGCACTGAGCACGATAAAATAGTAAGGCTTATTCAAAATCGTGTAGGTAAAACGTTAAAGATAATTGGAAAAGATAAAGTAAGATTGCTAGTTACTCCGCTAATTATTCCACAAACTAAGCCCACAAAAAAAGTAAAATTACCAAGCGAAAGCAGTGGTAAAAAGAAAGTTAAAATTGCTAGTGTGCCAGGAGTAAAGGCAAGTGTTAGCCAGGCAATTGCAGATTTAGTTAAGGCAAAACCCGAAAAGTATGGTAAAAAAGCAATGGCCATGCAATTGCTTTACAGCAAATTTAAAGATGCTGATACTGCCGAATTAGAAGATAATCATTTCATCACTAAAATGCTTGAAAAACAGCAATGGATTGAATTTGAAAAGTCGGGAAATGTTTATTCTGAATACAGCATTACCAGCGATGGCAAAAAAGTATTAGAATCTATAAAAGAAAGAATCAATTCTTTGCAGGTAAAAAAGCAAGGTGGTGAATTGTTCGAAAATCTTAACGGTTCACAAAAGCAGGTTGATAAAAACGAAGTACCCAAGCCATCAACAAAAAAAGAAGCTTACGCAGTAGATGCATCTGTTTTAGCAGGCATAGATTTTAAGCAATACAAGCTTACAGGCCGTTGGAAATCTGAATTAGGCGATTTTATCAACAGCGATAATCAACTTATGTTTTGGGGCATGCCAGGGCACGGCAAAACGGTATTGCAATTGCAGCTTGCACAATACTTTGCAGAAGTCTTAAGCCTCGATACACTTTACATTGCTAATGAAGAATTTAAAAGGTCCACACTGGCCGATAAAATTAAGAGGTTTAAAATAGGCCATCCTAAGTTAAAGTTTGCAAAAACCATCGATGAAAAAGAAATCAGCAAATACCAGGTTGTTTTCTTCGACAGCATTAATTCGCTTGGCATGACTTTAAAAGATTACTTAAAGTTTAGAGAGCGCCACAGCGATAAAGTATTTGTGCTGGTAGTTCAATCTACTAAAGATGGAAACTTTAGAGGCGGCCAGGAATGGGAACACGAAGTAGATATTGCAGGAGAGGTAATAAACAGAAAGCTAACCTTGCGTAAACACAGGCTCGATCCTAACCTGGCAAAAAAAGCCGAACAAATGGCCATGAAAGCAGCTATTAGCGAAGCCAAAAAGAAAAAAGAAATTCGCCAAGCCATTTCAAATAAATCAACCAAAGAAATTAAAACCGTTACGCCATGATGAATTACGGATATACACAAAACAATTACATGCCTGGTGATGATCAGCAGCTAGGTAACATATTTAAAAGAGCTGGCAGAGCGATAAAAAAAGCTGGTGACAAAATAGGCAGCACAAAAGTTATTAAAGCTGTTAAAAAAGGTGCTGATAAAATTGCAGATACTAAAGTTGGCCGTGCGGTAACTGATGTTGGTAAAGGTGTTGTGAATGTGGTTACTGCGCCCGTATCTATTGTTACCGGAAAAGATGTTTACAGCAAAGATGATTTTCGAACCAAAGTAGGGCGTGGAGCAAATAATGCTTTTCAAAAAGTTACCGATACAGTTAACCGGTATGTTAATCCTGTTACCATTCTTTTACGCAATGGTATTTTACTCGCAATGAAGGTTAACATGTTTAATGTAGCAGGAAGATTGCGCTATGCTTATTTAACAGATGCTCAAGCCGAAAAAATGGGTATTCGCGTTAGTGAATTAAAAAAAGTTAGAGAGCAATTAAAAAACCTTGAAAACAGATACGATGAAGCTGGTGGTAAGCCATCAAATCTTAAAAAAGCAATTCTAACAGGAAAAGGAAATAAAGATAAAAAAGTACCACTATCAGGACTATCAGGATTCGAAGGTGATTTAATGGAATACAACATTCTCAAATACAACAATCCTGCAGGCATTGAGTATGGATTAGGAACTGATCCTGGTACTGGTGCAGCACTTGCAGCAGCCAGTGCAATTGTTGGAATTATTGCTACCACTTTAGGCACAATAAAGATGTTTAAAGATGATAGAAAAAATAATGAAGTTAACGCTCCGGTTCCCATGGATCCAGCAGCGTATAACGATGGCACAGTATTGAACGCCAGCGATACTGCCGGAGAAGGACAAGGTAGCGGTTTATCAACCGGTGCCAAGGTCGGAATTGGACTTGCTATGGCTGCATCTGTTATTGTATTAGCAGTGGCAGCAAACTCCGGAGATAGTTCTAAATCTAAATCAAAGTAACATGAACGAGTTACAACTTTCAGAAGGTATCGGGTCTGTTAACTGGCAGAACGTTACACAAGGCACACAAAACCTGGTTAACCAACCGCAATTAAAGCCTGGCAATACGCTTTCCGATACATTAAATCGTATCAATAATCGTATTACGCAGGTATCGCAAATTGCTACTGGCATTAAGCAAACAAGCGATACTATACGTGGTAGAGCGCCACAAGCACCACCTGCAGCTATACGCACGCAAGGCAATTCAGTTCAATTACAACCGCAAGGAGGTACAAACTGGAAAAAGATTGCCATCATTGCTGGTGCAACTGTATTAGGAGGTACCGCACTTTATTTTGGCGTAAAAGCATTCAAGAAGAAAAAATCTTTGAATGGATTAGGAGAATTGAATACTGCCAAAACAAAGTCGGGCAAAGTAAAGCAACGCAAAGCCGTGTTTGCAAAGCTTGATGAAGCTGGTAAAGCATGGCCTAAAAACAAAAAAGGTGTGCGTAAACCAGTACGCAGGCATAAGTCTAAAAAGAGAGTGTACAAAACTGTAAAGATGTAAACATGAACCGTTTCATAACCATTCAGCAAACCCCCGTATATCGCCAGCAAGGGGCAACGTATGTACCTTCAGGATCCTTTCCGATCGCCACGGAATTAGATTTTGTTAAGGTGCAAAAAAATGCAAATGGTCGTGATGTGGGCACACTGGCAGACGGCCGTGTGATGTTTATTGATACACTTGCACCACTTTTAGAAGACAAGGTAAAAGTAAAAGCAACCAGGATTTATCCTTGGTTGCTTTTGTCGGCCTTGGTTGTAATTGCCCTGGCTTATGAGGGTAATTTTAAATCAAAAAGCTAGTGTGTTAACTAGCTTTATGAGATTTAATTATTTCTAAAATTTTATCTATACACGATAAAGGAACACGTACAAGTTTTGTAGGCTCTTTCTTTGGCCTACCTGCACCGGGTTGTTTACCGCCTCTTTTTTTAATTAAGTGTGTCTGCGTTTCCATCTTCAAACTTTAAATAGTTGTAATACCAATCACCCATGCGCGACATAATTTTAGCAAGCACATCAGCACATTTTTGCGGATCATCCAACCACTTGCTAGGCAATGGTTCGATATAGTTAGCACCTAAAAAAATTAATTCGCCAGGATAATCTACAGATGCGCCAACCGAGTAATTTTTTTTGCATTCCATCCATTCATGTTCTTTATCAATATCAAAATGAAATGCTTCGGCAATAATAACAGGCTCGCGCATGTGAATAATAAAAATCCGGCCATCGTTAACAACCGGATTTTCTGCAATTAAAAATTTAGATGTTTTCATTTTTATTCAATAATCATATTTGCTTTTAACAAAGCATTTTTACAAAATTCTGTTACATCGTTAGACTTGTAATTAGATGATTTATAAATTATCAATAGTTCTTCATCGGTGCATTGTTCCAATTTTTTTACAATCGTAGTGTTGTAATCTCCATCTATATCGATAATTCCTGTACCATCATTATCAACATTTAGACCAACACCTGAACCGTTGCAATCAATGTAGACTTTTTCACCAAATTTTAAACCTGTTATTCTTTCAATTTTTTCAAAAGCTATTTCATCGTCATCTATGGCTTTTTCAAAAAGTTTTATCAAATTTTCTCTATCGCCTATTTTTAAAGAAATCGCTTGTTGATTTTCAAAAGAAATGAATAAATCACCCGTGTAACTACTAATAGTCTTGTCTTGATCTATATAAGATTTATGACCTTGGTTATAGAATCGGCCGCCTCTGCCGATATGAAAGGTTACTAAAGTTTCTTCAATAGTTTTTGCAAATTTTTTCATGTTGTATGCCCGTTTTTCGGGTGGCTCTCCCGTTGGTTAATTGTTGTACAAATATATACGCGGTTGTTTTATATTTGTTACAAAAATCTAAAAATAATTTTAAAATCCTTGTTTTTTGCTCAAAAAAGGCATTTCTACAAACTTCCTTTCCATTTTTCAAGCCCTTCCGGTTGGCTTAACAAGCCCAAATCTCTTAGGTAAATATCAGTCTGCACACTATTAGCATGCCTGCATTGCGCCTGCACCAACTTTATATCTTTTGTCGCAATGTATAGGCTTATTG